>JBDSGH010000001.1:0-5794 GCA_039919095.1 Sphingomicrobium sp.
GCGGTCGAGATCGTCGCCAGGAAGGGCACCAACCAGCGCTTCGGCAGCGGCGGGCTGGCCGGGCCGATCGTGCGCGACGGCTGCATCGCGCGCGGGCTGATGGTCCGCGCAATCCGCGATTCGATCGTGATGTGCCCGCCGTTCGTGATCACCCACCAGGAAATCGACCGGATGGTGTCGATCATCGCCGCGGCGCTGGATGGATCTGCCGAGGCGTTGCGCGACGGCGAAGCCCAGGCGCTCGAAACCGACAGCGCCGATCCTGGTCTCTAGCGTGGCTCCGGACTGCCGCCCGGCACCGCCCCCGCGAACCATGCTAGAGAGTGAACATGACCAACTATTTCAAACAATGGATCCAGGAACACGGCATCGGCGAGGTCGAATGCCTCGTCCCTGACCTCAACGGTACTTTGCGCGGCAAAGTCTGGCCGGCTCACAAATTCGTCGAATCCGCCGAAAACGACTCTCTTCGTCTGCCCAGCAGCGTGTTTGCCGTGACCGTCACCGGTGAATATGCCGACGACGAGAATGAAGCGGTCAGCATGAGCGATCCCGATGTTTCGCTTCGCCCCGATCCCGCCTCATTGTGCGTCGCGCCAGGGTTCAAGACGCCGACCGCGTTCGTCGTCGCCGATGCCCATCTCAAGAATGGCGAGCCGTACGCGATCGCCCCGCGCTACGTCCTGCGGCGGATTCTCGAGCTGTACGACAGCATGAACTGGCAGATCCTGGTCGCGCCGGAGCTCGAATTCTATCTGACCGAGATCAATTCGGACCCCGATTTGCCGCTGGTCCCGCCGACCGGCCGCTCGGGCCGGACAGAAACTTCGCCGCAGCCCTATGGGCTCGAAGCAGTCACCGAATATGAGGATATCATCGAGGATATCTACGAATATGCCGAGACCGCGTCGCTCCACCTCGACACGATGATCCACGAAAGCGGCACCGCCCAGCTCGAGATCAATTTCAATCACGGCGACCCGATCCAGCTGTGCGACCAGGTGATCATCTTCAAGCGACTGGTCCGCCAGGTGGCCCTCAAGCACGGCGTCTACGCGACCTTCATGGCCAAGCCGATGGAGTTCCAGCCGGGCAGCGCGATGCACCTCCACATCTCGGCCGTCGACCGCAAGACCGGCAAGAATCTGTTCGGAACGCCGGACAATGGCCTGAGCGACACGTTTGGCCATTTCGTCGGCGGGCTGCAGCGCTATCTGCCCGAGGTCGCGCCGCTGTTCGCGCCCAACGTCAACAGCTTCCGGCGCATGCGCCCGACCCATTCGGCCCCGATCAACCTGCAATGGGGTTACGATAATCGCTCGTGCGGCCTGCGCGTGCCGATCAGCGACCCGGCCAATGCGCGGATCGAGAACCGCCTGCCGGGGGCCGATTCCAACCCCTATCTGGCGATCGCGGCGTCGCTGGTGTGCGGTTATCTGGGAGTGCGCGACAAGCTCGAGCCGATGCCGATGGTCGAGGGCAACGCCTATCTTCATGCCCGCACCCTGCCGCGCAACCTCGATGAAGCGATCGACCGGATGCTGGCGTGCGAGCCGGTGATCGAGCATTTCGGCGAGCCGTTCATCCGCGCCTTTGCCCAGATCAAGACCGCCGAACTCAAGGCGTTCGAAGGCGTGATCAGCTCATGGGAGCGCAACCATCTTTTGCTCAAGGTCTAGCGACTAGCCAGCTTAGATCAGGCCCATCGCCTTCAGGCTGGTGCGGCCCTGGGCGCCGACGATGACATGGTCGTGGATGGTGATCTTCATATGCTTGCCGGCCTCGACCAGATTGCGGGTCAGGCGGATGTCCTGGGTGCTTGGAGTGGGGTCGCCGCTCGGGTGGTTGTGGACGATCACCAGCGCGGTCGCGCCGAGCGCGATGGCGCGGCTGATCACTTCGCGGACGTGGACCGATGCCTCGTCGACCGAGCCCTGCCACATCGCCTCGTTGGCGATCAGCAGATTCTTGGCATTGAGGAATAGCACGCGCACCTCCTCGACCGCCGAATGGGCCATCGCCGCCTGGAGATAATCGCCGAGCGCGTCCCAGTTGGACAGCAACGGGCGGCCCTCAACCCGGGTTTCGAGCAGTCGCAGAGCGGTGGCTTCGGCGATCTTGAGCGCGGCGACCGTGCTTTCGCTCAAGCCGGCGCGGGTCAGCGTCTCGGCGTCGGCCGACAGCAGCGGTCCGAACCCGCCGAACTCGGCAATCAGTTTTTTCGCCTGGGCCTTGGTGTCGCGGCGGGGGATGGCGAGCGCGAGCAGATACTCGACCAGCTCATGGTCGAGCAGCGCCTTGGAGCCGCCCTCGAACAACCGTTTGCGAAGGCGCGCCCGGTGGCCCGCGGCGTCGGTGGATTGTTCGCCCATTGTTTGGCGAGGCTAGGAACATGGCGCGCGGCATGCAACTGGCTGGGCGTGCCCGGCGTGCGACCAAGGTCGTGCCGGTGACGGAACGGGGCCGCGCCGCAGGGGTTAGTTAATGCCAATGGATAGCCCCACCGACAACGGCCGACTGGTCGCGGACGACAGCGCCGGAGCGATCCGCGTGCGCCGCTATCGCGGCCGCAACTTCGCGATGCTGGCCGGAATCACCCTGTTGATCGTGCTGGTGGTGGCGCTCGCCGGGCTGTGGATCGCGCGCCGGCCGATCGCCACCCAGTTCCTCCAGGGCGAGTTCGAGCAGCGCGGGGTCGATGCGACCTACCGCCTTGACCGGGTCGGACTTCGTACCCAGCAGGTCAGCAACCTGATCATCGGCGACCCCAGGAAGCCCGATCTGACGGCGCGCTTCGCCCAGATCCAGACCCGCATCAAATGGAACGGCAGCATCGAGGTCTATCGGGTGTTGGCGCGCGGCGTTCGGCTGCGCGGGCGCCTGATCCACGGGCGTGTCAGCTGGGGCCAGGTCGACAAACTACTTCCCCCGCCCAGCGGCAAACCGTTCCAACTGCCCAATTTCGTGCTCGATATCGCCGATTCGACAATTGCTCTGTCGACTCCGTTCGGCCCGCTCGGGGTGGCGCTGCAGGGCACCGGCAATCTGACCGGCGGGTTCAAGGGGCGAATGGCGGCATTGAGCCCGCGGCTGGTCCCGGGGCGGTGCGAGATTGTCGGCCTGCGCGCCCAGTTGGGAGTCGCGGTCGAAGCCCGCCGGCCGCGCGTCGATGGCCCGTTGCAGCTCGCCTTGCTCAATTGCCCGAAGAGCCGGATCAAGATCGTCGAGCCGAGGTTGGACATCAACAGCCGCTTCAACGAATCGTTCACCAGCTATGACGGCCGCGGGCGAATGGCGATCCGTCAGCTGGCCGCCGGCGACAACGGCCTGTCGGCGTTCGTCGGCGACCTGACCTTCCGCGGCAGCCCGACCGCCACCTTTGGCTCGGTCAAGCTCGCCGCCCAGCGCTCGCGGCTGGCGAGCATCTACGCCGACCAGACCAAGCTCGCCGGCGACTATCGGCTCGGCATTACCGGCGGCACGATCGTGTTCGTCGGCGATTATGCCGCCAACAGCGCGTCGCTGGCGCCGGCGATGCTGGCCAGCATCACGGGGCCACTGGCGGCGGCCAAGAGCACGCCGATCGGCCCGGTCGCAACCGAGATCGGAAGCGCCATCGGACGCACCGTGGGGAATTTCGACGCCGCCGGCCAGATCCGCCTGGTCAATTTCCCCGGCAGCGGCGCGGCGCGCATCGTCACTGCGCAAGTGACCAGCCCAAGTGGCGCGAAGGTGCGCATCTCGGGCGGTGACGGAGTGACCTATTACTGGCCGACATCGCGCATCCGGGTCGACGGCCTGATCGAAACCGCCGGCGGCGGGCTGCCGACTGGCCGGATCACGCTCCACCAGCCGCGCAATGCCGCGCCGATGAGCGGGCTGGCCGAATTCGCGCCCTACACCGCCAACGGCTCGCGCCTCGCGCTGGCGCCGGTGCGCTTCGCCGGCGCGCGCGACGGCTCGACCCAACTGAGCACCGTCGCGTTGCTCGACGGGCCGTTCTCGAGCGGCCGGGTCAAGGCGCTGAGGGTGCCGATCAGCGGCCGCCTGGGCAGCGGCGGCAGCTTCGCCTTCGGCACCGGCTGCGCCGAGGTCAGTTTTGGCTATCTCCAGACTGGCGCGCTGCAGTTCGGGCCGACGCGGCTGCCGATTTGCCCGATCGGGCCGGCGATCGTGTCGAAGTCTGCGGCCGGTGCGACCCGCATCGGCGCCCGCTTCAACGGCCCGGTGCTCAACGGCCGGCTGGGCCAGTCGCCGCTGCGGCTGACCGCTTCGAACGGGCGCATCGAGGATCAAAGGTTCGCGCTCAACAATCTCACCATGCAGCTCGGCAAGCCCGGGTCCCCGATCCTGTTCGATGCCGCCAAGCTCCAGGGCACGTTGGCTGGAAGCGGGCTCGGCGGGACCTTCTCTGGCGGCCGCTCGACCATTGGCAATGTGCCCTTGGCGATGAGCGCGATCGGCGGACGCTGGCGCGCCTACAAGGGCGACGTGACGATCGACGGCGCAATGGACGTCGCCGACCGCTCGCCGACGCCGCGCTTCTATCCGCTCCACAGCGACAATGTGCACTTCGTCCTGGCCGACGGTTTCGTCCGCGCCAACGGCACGCTCAAGCATCCGGCAAGCGGGACCACGGTAACCGACGTCACGATCGAGCACCGCCTCGCGACCAGTACCGGCCACGCCCAGCTCGACGTGCCTGGAATCACCTTTGGCGAGGGCATCCAGCCGGAGGAACTGACCCGCCTGACCGAAAGCGTCATCGCGCTGGTCCAGGGCACCGTCACCGGCCACGGCCGGATCGACTGGAGCGGCGCCGGCAAGGTTACTTCAAGCGGCGAATTCTCAACCGCCGGGATGGATTTCGCGGCCCCGTTCGGGCCGGTCACCGGCCTCGCCACAACGGTCCATTTCAGCGACTTGCTGGCGCTTGAGACCGCGCCCGGCCAGACCGCCACGGTCCAGTCGATCAACCCCGGCATCCTGGTCGAGAACGGGGTCATCCATTATCAATTGCTGGCCAACCAGTTGGTCAAGGTCGAGCGCGGCGAATGGCCGTTCATGGGCGGCCGCCTGATCCTGCGCGAGACCGTGCTTAACTTCGGCAAGCCGACCGCCAAGCGACTGACGTTCGAGGTGGTCGGGCTCGACGCCAAGGTGTTCGTCGACACGCTCGACTTCAAGGAAATCGGCGCGACCGGGGTGTTCGACGGCGTGCTACCGATGATCTTCGACGAGAATGGCGGCCGGATCGTCGGCGGCCGGCTCGATTCGCGCGATCCGGGCGGGGTGCTGGCCTATAATGGCGTGGTCAACCGCGCCAACCTCGGGACGATGGGTAATATCGCCTTCGACGCGCTCAGGAATCTGCGCTTCAAGTCGATGATCGTGCGGCTCGATGGCGACCTTGCCGGCGAATTCGCGACCCGCCTGACGATCGACGGGGTTGGCCTCGGCGAGAGCAAGACCGCCAAGTTCCTGCGCGCCATTTATCGCATTCCGCTCAAGTTCAACGTCACCATCCGCGGCCCATTCCGCGCTCTGATCGCAACCGCCAAGGCCTATCGCGACCCGCGCCAGGTGATCAGCGACGTGCTGCCGCGGCCGCTCGACGAAGTACCCGGGATCGTCACCGAAGTGCGCCGCAACGAAGACCAGCAGACCCAGACCCAGACCCCGGTCCCGGAGCAAGTTCAGATGTCCACCACACCACCCCCCGCAAGCGAGAGATAGCCATGACCACAATAGACCTTCGCCGCCCGGCCGCGCTCGCCCGAACCGTGCTGAGCGT
>JBDSGH010000002.1:0-3384 GCA_039919095.1 Sphingomicrobium sp.
TTTTTCACCGGCGACACGGCCGTCTTTGGCCAATTGAAGCTGAGCTTGCCGGTGAAGTCCCGCCGGGCTTTGCCGCCGCGTTGTGCGACCACGACGTCGGCCACACCGTCGCCCTGAGTGCCGGGCAGCCACGCCGCGACAAACGCATCGGATGCATTGAGCTCGGGATTGGTCCACATCGGCCGGCCCGAAAGAAAGATCGAAACGACCGGGATTCCAGACGCTTTCAATTTCTTGAGCAGCGCCAGGTCGGTCGCCCCTGACGGCTGATAGTCGAGCGTCGGAACGTCACCCTGAAACTCGGCATAGGGGTCCTCGCCATAGACTATGATGGCGACATCGGGCTTGTCGGTGAACGCGCCTTCTGCGCTGAGCGTGGCAGTGCCGCCGGCTTCGCGCACCGCGTCGGCGATGCCAGCGTAAATCGAGCGGCCATTGGGAAAGTCGGCCGCGGTCGTTCCGCTGCCCTGCCAGGTGATCGTCCAGCCGCCGGTCTGCTTGGTCAGATTATCGGCGCCCGACCCGGCCACGAACACTCTCGCGCCCGGTTGGATCGGCAGGACCGAACCGTTGTTCTTCAACAGGACAAGCGACTTGGCGACCGCTTCGCGCGCGACAGCAAGATGCTCGGGTGAGCCGAGGGTGGACGGATCCGGGCCATCGGGACGAGCGCCTTCGAGCATCCCGAGCTTTGCCTTCACCCGCAGATTGCGGCGGACTGCATCGTCCAGCCGCCCCATTGGCACGCGCCCGGCGCGGACGTCGGCCACCAGGCTCTCGAACAAACCCTTCCAGCTGTCCGGCGCCATGTACAAATCGAGGCCGGCGTTGAGCGCCGCGGCGCAGTTGGTTGCGGTGCAGCCGGGGACTTGCCCGTGGCCGTTCCAGTCGCCGACGAGCAGGCCGTCGAAGCCCATGCGCCCCTTCAGCACATCGGTCAGCAGCGATTTGTTGCCGTGATTCTTTACTCCGTTCCAGCTTGAAAACGACACCATGACCGTTAGCGCCCCGGCGTCGATCGCCGGTGGATATCCTTGCGCGTCCAGGCGGATGAGGTCGCGCTCGGCGACGATCGCGTCGCCCTGGTCCTTGCCGCCCAGGGTGTTGCCGTCGGCGAGGAAGTGCTTGGCGGTGGCAGCAATCCGGTTCGCGGCAAGCGGATGGCCTGGCACTAGGGGACCTTGCAGACCGAGCGTCATCGCGCCGGCGTAGCTGCGCACCACTGCCGGATCCTGCGAATAGCCTTCATAGCTGCGCCCCCAACGCGGGTCCTGTGGGACGGCGAGAGTCGGAGCGAACGTCCACTCAATGCCGGTCGCCGCGACTTCGCTCGCAGTCACCTCGCCGATGCGGCGGATCAGGGCTGGATCGTGCGCCGCGCCGAGCCCGATGTTGTGCGGGAAAATCGTCGCGCCGGGAATGTTGCTGTGTCCGTGGACCGCGTCGACGCCGAACAGGATCGGGATCGGAACCCGCCCTGGTCCGGGCCGTAGCGACGCTTCCCGAAACGCGCGGACCAAGTCTCGCCACTGCCCGGGGGTCGACCGTTCATTGCCGTTGGGACCGCTGTTCCCACCGGCCAGAATCGATCCCAACGGATATTTTTCGAGATCGGCGGGCGTGATCGCGCTGATGTCCGCCTGGATCGTCTGGCCGACTTTTTGCTCGATCGACATGCGCGCGATGAGCTTGGTGATCCGGCTCTCGGTCGCCGCATCGGTGATTGCCGCCGGGCTTGCGGCGCGCGGCCACAGCGCCGGATGCGCGATCGCTGAGCGCTGCGCGTGACCTTGGGTCGCAATGCTGCTCGCAGCCAATGCCGCCAGCAGAGCCGAAGTCCGGACCATCAACGCCCCCGTTTGCTCAATGTGAACGTTCTCAACGCCTGTTTGGCGTGTGTTGGACGCGGCATCAAGCGGCTTGTTTGCGCGACGGCAGCGAGCGCTGGGCGTTGGCAAATTTTCGAGGCTCAATTGCAGTTAGAAATGCTTGTTATCGAGATAGTTGAGTGAGTGCGGAATCTGCCCGGCGGGATCGGCCGATTCGTCCTCGATGATATAATATCGGACCCCAGACGAGCGGGCGGCTCGCATCACCCCGGGCCAGTCGACCGAGCCTTCTCCCATGATGGTGAAACTTTCGGGCCCGAAGCTTCCGAACTCCCGCCCGATTGCGGGCGCGGCGATGTCTTTGACGTGGAGCGACGTCACTTTCGCGCCGTAGTGGCGAATGAATGCGGCAGGGTCCGCACCGGCCCATTTCACCCAGGCGATGTCGGCTTCGATGTCGAAACAATGGCCGGCACTTTGCAACATGCGGTCGAGTGGCTTGCTGTCGCCAGCAGGTGTGAACTCATTGCCATGGGTGTGAACAAAGATACGCATATTGGCCAAGCGTGCGGCGGCACAGGCGCGCTTGAGATTCGCGCCGGCTTGTGCGGCATCGACCATGTTCATCCGGCGAAAGGGCTTGCCGTCAAACAGGTTGATGCTTCCGGGGCCGAACTGTTCCACCCCGAGCACGCGCGCGTCCGCAACGACGCCGGTGATGTCGGACTTGATGCGGTCCCACGGCATGTGCGCGCTGACCGCATCCAGCCCCGCCGCGTCGAGCGCGGCGCGCAACTGCACCGCGCTGACGTTAGCGATCGGGTAGGATTCGACCCGGTCAAAGCCAAGCGCCTTGATGCGCCGAAGGGTGCCCGGCAGGTCCCGCTCAAGATCGCGGTGGAAGCTGTAGAGCTGGATGGCCATGCCGTCGCGCCATTGCGGTGCAGATTGGCTTGCTGACTGCGGTCTCGCCGCGCACGCGCCGAGCCCGATGGCGATCGTTGCAAGCGCCACCCATGTGATGGTGTGCTTACCCGTCATGAGGTTCCACCATTCGTCTCCCCAAGAAGGCCGTTACTTGTGCACTATCCTAGCCGCATCTCTGTTGTGCCGGGCCTGAATTCCTTCCCGGGGACGGTGAGAGTCAATCGAGGCGCTTGATGCGGAAGAGCAATGCCGACGACGTGAAGGCAAGCAGCGCGAGTACGGCGAACAGCGCCGGGAACCCGCGTTGGGGGACCAGGATGAGAGTCAGCCACGGCATGATCAGTGAAGGGACGGTGTTGGTCAGGTTGAACAGGCCGAGATCGCGTCCACGGTGCGCTGCGCTGGGCAGCACGCGCATCGTCTGTCCGCCGTGGAGGGACAGGAAGACTGTCGTCGCGAGGCCGAACCCGACATAGGCCATCGTCGCTTGGCCGGCGGTGGACGCCATGACCAGCCCCAACAGCCCGCACCCCGAGCAGAAGGCGCAAATTGCAAGTGGCAAGGCCGGCCTTGCACTTCGGTCGGCCCAGCGCCCTGCGAGCAGGGCGATCGGAAATGCTGCCGCCAG
>JBDSGH010000003.1:0-5271 GCA_039919095.1 Sphingomicrobium sp.
CGGCCTCGCGCCGGTGAAAGCGATCCGCGAGCACAGCTGGCTCAAGCCGCTCAGCGAAGATTTCAGCGCCGGCCTGAGCGGGCTTGAAGCGGCCGCCCGCGCCGCTTTGGTCGATCAGGGCATCGCGGCCGATGCGATCACGGTCGACCGCCGCGCCCGGCTGCGCATGCCGGGCAGCGACATGACGCTCGAAATCGCGATCGAGCCCGCCGCCGCGATGCGAACGACCTTCCAAACGCTCCACCGCCAACGCTTCGGCTATGTCGAGGAAGCCGCCGAACCCGTGGTCGACGCACTCATAGTCGAGGCGGTCAGTCGCTCATTTCCTCCCCTCGAGTTCGAGGGGAGGGGGACCAGCGCAGCTGGTGGAGGGGCCCCAGCGTCACCGCTCCGCGGTGCCACCTCCACTGCAAATACAAAGGAGGACATCTCTGGCCCCGCCCTGATCTTCGACCCGACCTCGACGATCGTGGTCGAACCCGGCTGGAGCGCCATTCGCGCCGGCGATGGAACGCTGGTCCTGACCCGCACCACGCCCCTCCAGCGAACCCGCGCCATCGGCACCGAAGCCGACCCGGTACGGCTCGAAATTTTCAACAATCTGTTCATGGCCATCGCCGAGGAGATGGGGGTCGCGCTGCAATCGACCGCGACCTCGGTCAACATCAAGGAGCGGCTCGATTTCTCCTGCGCATTGTTCGACGCGGACGGCGCGCTGATCGCCAACGCCCCGCACATCCCGGTCCACCTGGGATCGATGGGCGAAAGCATCCGCACCATCATCGACACCCGCGGCGAGAGCCGTGATGGAAGGGGTATCCGCCGCGGTGATGCTTATGTCCTCAACGACCCCTATCGCGGCGGCACCCATTTGCCCGACATCACGGTCATCCTGCCCGTATTTTACGCCGACACCGACGCCACCCCGTCGGCCTTCGTCGCCGCGCGTGGGCACCATGCCGACATCGGCGGGATCACGCCCGGATCGATGCCGCCCGACAGCCGCACGATCGTCGAGGAGGGCGTGCTGATCGACAACCAATTACTGGTCGACGAGGGCCATTTCCGCGAGGCCGAGATCCGCGCCCTGCTTACATCCGCCCGCTACCCGGCGCGCAATCCCGACCGCAATTTGTCCGACCTCCGCGCCCAGCTCGCCGCCTGCGTCCACGGCGCCGAGGCGTTGGTGCAAACCGTCGGCGATTATGGCGCCGAAGTCGTCGCCGCATTCATGCGCCACGTCCTCGCCAATGCCGAGGAATCAGTCCGCCGCCTGCTCGACCGGCTCGACGACGGCGCGTTCGATTACGCGATGGACAATGGCGCCCACGTCAAGGTTGCGATCACCATCGACAAAAAGGCGCGCGCCGCGACCTTCGATTTCACCGGCACCAGCGCCCAGTTGGCCGACAATTTCAACGCGCCATTTTCGATCGCGCGCGCCGCCTCGCTCTATGTCGTGCGCACGCTGGTCGACGACGCAATCCCGATGAACGACGGCTGCCTCAAGCCGATCACCTTGGTCATTCCTCCGGGCTCGATGCTCAGCCCCGCCTTTCCCGCCGCGGTCGTCGCCGGCAATGTCGAAACCAGCCAGGTCGTCACCGACGCTCTGTTCGCCGCCACCGGCCGGCTTGCGCCGAGCCAGGGGACGATGAACAATTTCACCTTCGGCAACGACGCCCACCAATATTATGAAACCATCGCCGGCGGGTCGGGCGCCGGCCCCGACCATGACGGCACCGACGCGGTTCAGACCCATATGACCAACAGCCGCCTGACCGACCCTGAAATCCTCGAAACCCGCCTGCCGGTGCGGCTCGATGTGTTCGCCATCCGCAAGGGTTCGGGCGGCCCCGGCGCGCACCATGGCGGCGACGGCGTGATCCGCCGCGTCACCTTCCTCGAACCGATGCGCGCCAACATCCTCGCCAACCGCCGCTTGGTCGCCCCGCGCGGCCTCGCCGGCGGCGGCGATGCCAAGCCCGGCCGCAATTGGGTCGAGCGAGCCGACGGTCGCATCGAGCTGCTCAGCGCGACCGCCTCGGCCGACATGCAGCCGGGCGATGCATTCGTCATCGAAACCCCGGGCGGCGGCGGCTACGGTCAGGCCGACGCATGAACTACTGGCCTCTCCTCGGCATCGCATTGGTCGTGATCGGCTTCGCGCTGCGCCTGAACCCGATGCTGGTGGTGACCGCCGCCGCGATCGTCACCGGCCTGCTCGGCGGGCTCGACCTGGTCGCCGTCATCTCGACCTTCGGCAAGGCATTCAACGACAACCGCATCATCGCCATCGTGTGGATCGTGCTGCCGGTGATCGGCCTGCTCGAACGCCACGGCCTGCAGCAACGCGCCGCAACCCTGATCCGCGGCTTCAAAAACGCCACCACCGGGCGCCTGCTGATCCTCTATCTGGTCTACCGCCAGCTGACCGCCGCGATCGGCCTTCATTCGACCGCCGGCCACCCCCAGACAGTGCGTCCGCTGGTCGCGCCGATGGCCCTCGCCGCGGCCGAGAAACAGCATGGTGAGCTCGACCAAAAGACCGCGGAAAAGGTCAAGGCCTATGCCGCCGCGACCGACAATGTCGGGCTGTTCTTCGGCGAGGACATCTTCTTCGCGATCGGCTCGATCGTCCTCATCCAGCAGATCCTCGTCACCTACGGCTACAATCTCGCGCCGCTGCAACTGGCGCTGTGGGCGATCCCGAGCGCGCTCTGCGCCTTCGTCATCCACAGCGCCCGGCTGCTGCTGCTGGACAGACAGCTATCCGTTCGTGCCGAGCGAAGTCGAGGTGCGTCCCTCGACGCCGCTCGGGACCAACGGGGTGAAACGCAATGATCACCCTCCACTGGCTTTATGCGCTGGCCGGCGCGATGTTCGCCACTTTCGCATTGCTGTCGGCGGTCGACCGCTCGAATCCCAAGCATTTCGGCAATGCCGCATTCTGGGGCCTGATGGCGCTGAGCCTGCTCGGCGGCGATGTCATCGGCGACTTTGGCAATGGCTTGCTGGTGCTCGGCCTCGCCGCGCTCGCCGGGTTCGGACTGATCGGCCGCAGCCATCCGCCGACCACCGACGAGCGCCAGCGCCAGGCATGGTCCGAGCGCCTCGGTAACACATTGTTCCTGCCGGCGCTGATCATCCCGCTGACCGCCCTGCTCGGCACGCTGGCCTACAATTACACCCCGCTCGGCAGCTTCGGGCTGATCGAGGCCAAGCGCGAGACTTATGTCTTCCTGGGCCTCGGCGTGCTGCTCGCGCTCGCCACTATTTTCGTATGGCTCAAGCCGCCCGCGCTCGCCCCGCTGCAGGAAGGCCGCCGCCTGATCGACGCCATCGGCTGGGCCGCGGTGCTGCCGCAGATGCTCGCCGCGCTGGGCGTAGTGTTCGCCGCGGCCGGCGTCGGCACAATCATCGGCGACCTCACCCAGGCGCTCATCCCCAAAGGCAACGTCTTCGCCACGGTCGCCGTGTTCGGGCTCGGCATGGCGCTGTTCACGATCATTATGGGTAATGCCTTCGCCGCTTTCCCGGTGATGATCGCGGCGATCGGCGTGCCGCTGCTGATCGTCGGCTACGGCGGCAATCCCGCGGTGGTCGGAGCGGTCGGCATGCTGGCCGGCTTCTGCGGCACGCTGATGACGCCGATGGCGGCCAACTTCAACTTGGTCCCGGCGGCCCTGCTCGAACTGAAGGACCAGTACGGCGTGATCCGGGTTCAACTCGCGACCGCGCTGCCATTGCTCGCGGTCAACATCCTGATCATCTATTTCGCGGGCTTCCGGTGACGCTCGATCGCGCCACCGCAACGCGCTTCGCAATCATCGCGCTCGGCCACATGACCCAGGAATATCCGCACAAGCTCGACCATGTGCTGGCCGGCGACGGCGACGCGCAGACCCCGCGCGCGCTCCACCCGATCTTCTTCGGCAGCTTCGACTGGCACAGCTGCGTTCACGGCTGGTGGACCCTGCTGACCGTCCGTCGGCTGTTCCCCGCCATCGCCGAAGCGCCCGCCATCGCCGAACTCGCCGACTCCACCTTCACGCTCGACAAGATCGCCGCCGAGCTGGCCTATCTCGACCGTCCGTCGAGCCGCGGGTTCGAACGGCCCTACGGCCACGCGTGGCTGCTCTCGCTCCACCTCGAAGCGTCCCGCCACACCGACCGGCGCTGGGCGACCGAGCTCGAACCGCTCGCCCGCGTCTTGGCCGACCGCCTGCGCGACTATCTCGCGATCCTGACCTATCCGATCCGCACCGGCACCCACTTCAACACCGCCTTCGCGCTGATCCTGTCGCTCGAATGGGCCGAGCGGTTCGATGCGCCCCTTGCCGCCCTGATCCGCAAGCGCGCGGCGCACTGGTTCGCAGACGATCGCGACTGCCAGGCGTGGGAGCCGGGCGGCGACGAATTCCTCTCGCCGGCGCTGATCGAGGCGTTGTGCATGGCGCGCTGCCTCGAACCGGCCGACTTCGAACGCTGGTTCGCCGCCTTCCTCCCGCGCCTCGCCAGGCACGAGCCCGCGACCCTGTTCACCCCGGCGATCGTCAGCGATCGCAGCGACGGCAAGATCGCCCACCTCGACGGTTTGAACCTGAGCCGCGCGTGGTGCTGGCGCTCGCTCGGTTTTGCGCAAGCGGCCAAGGCCCATCTCGAGGCCGCGCTGCCGCACGTTGCCGGCGATTATATGGGTGAGCATTGGCTGGCGAGCTTCGCGCTGCTCGCGTTGCTCGCCGGCTAGGCCGCGGGCCACTTCTCCAGCAGCTCAACGAACCGCGTCAGCCACGCATTGGTCTGGTGCCCGTCGACCACCCGATGATCGATGGTCAGCGTGACATAGGCCATCGGCAGGATAACGATCGCATCGTCGCCGTCGGCCTCGCGCACCGCCACCCTTTTCTGCAACTTGCCGATGCCGAGGATCGCCGCCTGGCCCTGGTGGAGGATGATCGGCGCCGCCAGCAGCGATCCCGACACGCCGTGGTTGGAAATGGTGAAACTCCCGCCCGAAACGTCGCCGCCGTTCAGCGTGCCGTTTCGCGCGCGCGCCGTGAGGTCGTCGAGCTTCAGACCAATCTGTTCGAGGCTGAGGCCGCCGGCGTCCTTGACCACGGGCACCACCAGCCCCTTGTCGCCGAGCGCGGTGCCGACCCCGATGTCGATCGTCGGCGAGATCGCGATCCGGTCCTCCTGCCAGCGCCCGTTGATCGCCGGCGCAACCGCCATCGCGTCGGCCGCGGCCTTGACGATGTAGGCGGTGTA
>JBDSGH010000004.1:0-5594 GCA_039919095.1 Sphingomicrobium sp.
TTGGGGTCGCTCAGCAACGAGTGATCGGGCCGCATTTGGTCGTACGACCCGCCATTTTCGCGCAATGCGATGCCGCGATAGCCGGCGAAGCGTCCGTCGAGCGGCTCGAACGCCGGCACTCCGCTGATCTTCCACGTTCCGGCCGCCGTGCCCTCGCCCGGCAGCGACAATTGGGCGTCGCGGAACGGCGCGCGCAGCGCGAACGCCCGCTCGACCTCCTCGTCGACCCCCTCGCCTTCTTCCGAGCGAGCGATCGAACGGCCGATCAGCGCACCGCGCGGCGCGCCCTCGACCCACGCGATTTCACCCGACGGGCCGCATTCCCAGCGGAACAGCGACGGAGCGCCGGCCGGAGCGACGCTGCGGCTTTCCTCGGGCACGAAAATCCGCGGCGGTTCGGTGCGGCTCTGGCGCAGCCGTTCGATGCGCGCGACGACTTCGCTGATCGACGGCACCGGCTGGCTGGTGATGTCACCGGCCTGGTCGGCACTGGCCTGCTCGACCTGTGCTTCCTGCTCAACCGCAGCGGGTTGCTCGCGCTCGGCTTGCGGCTCCTCGACATAAGGCTCGTCCGGCTCGGGTTCTTCAACCGGCGCCGGTTCGTCCGGCTCGGGCTCTTCTGCCGGCGGCTGCTCGAACGGCGGTTCCTCTTGCGGTGGCTCGTCGAAGCCGGGGTCCTCGACCGGCGGCTCGTCGATTTGCGGCACTTCGACTGGCGGCTCCTCGACTTCGGGCTGATCGACCGCCGGCTCTTCGAAATCCGGCTCCTCGGACGGCTCTTCGACCTGCTGGTCGTCGGTCGCCACGGGTTCGGCTGTCGCGGCCTCGGGCGGGTCTTGCTCGGCGACCGCATCGTCGAAAGGCAATTGGCCGTTGGCCAACTGTTCGGACCGGCCGTTGGCGGCGCGCCGCTCGACATAGGGTTCTTCGACCCGCCGCTCGACGTACGGCTCGGCAGACGGCAGGTCGGGATGGAGGGTCAGGATGAAGCGGCGGGTCTCGTCGTCGGACGCACCGAGCAAGGTCGCCCATTCGTCCCGCTCGAGCCGCGCCGCGGCGAGCATCGGCGCCGATACTGCCAGCGTATCCGACGCGAACAGGGCGACCAGCTCATAGGGCAAAGGCAGCGCCGCAACCGCCCGCGCCGCGGCCGCGCGCAACGCATCGTCAACCGCCGAGCGGTCCGAGCGGATCAGGTTCAAGGCATGTTCGACCAGCGGATTGTCGGCCTGCTTGCCGGCGCGCGCGACCAGGTCGACCAGTTGGCGCCAACGCACCGCGCGGTCGTGGGGGTCGCTGGCCGGCTGGTCCAGCACTGTCATCAGGCGATCGTCGAAACGCACGGGCTAGATTCGCATCCTATTCCGTCGGCAGGAACGGCTGCTCTATCCGACCCCATGGCGCGCGTAAGGCACCGTCCCTGAACCGCCCCGAAATGGTACATCGGCCGCAGCTTGGCCAGCCTCTCGCGCCATGCCCGAGCCTGGCCCGCCAGCGCAACAAAAAGGGGGCGCCGGAAACCCCGGCACCCCCTTCAGCTTCCCACCGCTCGGGGAAAGCGGGCTAGGCCTGGGCGCCGACGTAGATCAGCCAGAATTTGGCGACCTCGGCCTGCGGGCCGGTGACGGCGTTGAGCGCCGCGGTCGCGCCGGCCTTGTCGCCCGACCGGGCAAGCGCCATGCCGAGGTGGAGATTGACCAGATTGGCGTCGCTGCCGGACTTGGTCAGCGCCGCCCGATAGAGCTCGATCGCCGGGGCATAGTCGCCATAACCGTACATCGCGTCGGCGGTCCGCACCGCCAGCCGCGCCGAGGCGCTCGCTTTGGCTTCCTTGGCCAGTTGCGGGAGCAGTTCGCGGCCGAGCGCGCGCTTGGTCTTGAGATCGGCGATCAGGATCCGGAAGATCTGCTTGGTCGGATCGATCTTCTTGGCGGCGATGGCTTCGTCGATCACCGCCCGCGCCTCGCCCGGTGAATCGGTCGAAGCGAGCACCGCGTAATTGTGGAAATCGGAATCGCCCTCGAGCGCCCCGGCCGCGCGCGCCAGCCGCAATGCGTCGAGCGTCGCCGAATCGCCCGGGTTGGCGACCTTGCGATAGACCCGCAGCGCATCGCGCCAATTGTTCGGCGTCGGATAGGCCGCGACCCACTGCCGGCTCAGGTCGACCGCGCTCGGCAGCTGGTTTTCATAAGCGAGCCCGACCGCGCGCTTGTACCATTCGGCGTCGGCCTTCTGGCCGCTCGCCGCCTTGGCCTTGAGCGCGCGCTGGAGCAGCGCGACGGCATCGGCTGGCTTGCCTTGCGAATTGCGGGTTTCGGCGAGCAGGACCAGCGCCTCGCTGCTGTTGGGGTTGGCGGCCAGCACGCGCTCGAACGCCGCCGCGGCCTGCGGGTATTGCTTGTTGGTGTACTGGATCTTGCCGAGGTTGAGGGCGAGGCGCTCGGTCTGGACCGCATCGGCCCCGCCGGACGCGATCATCGCCTCGATCGCCGCGCCGGTCGCGAGTTCGTTGTTGGCGTCGACCGCCGCCTTGAGCTGGAGCTGGGCAACGATGTATTTTTCCTCGGTCGACTTGGCCACCGCCTGCGCCGCGGCAAGCTTGGCCGGGATCGACGCCGTGTCCTTGGCTTCGACCGCCGCCTGGAGCTCGCGGATGGGCTTGAGCGCGGCTTTCGAGACGTTGACCTTGTGCCCGGGTGCGGCGGCATTGCCAGCGGGGGCCGGCGCGGGGACCTGCATCTTCTGCTGGGGCGCGGGTGCCGCGCTGCCGTACTGGGCGGAAGCGGACGCGGCGCCGAGCGCGGCCGAGGCCAGCGCCAGGCCAAGGATTGAGAGCGTCGATTGCATAACTTCTCCTGGGTGCGCCAAGGGGGCGTCGCTGCATTGTCACACGACAAGGACGCAGCGCCCCATAATGGGAGCGGTGGCCGGAGCCAAGCGGATTGCGCTGTGTCTCGGCCTGCGCCCGCTGCCGCCCCTCTGGGATGCCTCTGCGGGTCGCCGCTTGAGCGCTCCGTTCGAGCGAATCGTTACGGAACTACAAGGCCTTGCTGCCGTTAATTGGGCCAGTCCCGGAAGAGTGGGGGCGCTTGGGGTGATTCGAAAGGAGTATCTCGCAATGCGTTATCTTGCTCTTCCCGCTCTGCTTGCCGGAGCGGCGTTCCTTTCGGGCTGCGCGACGGTCGCTACGACCACCGCCGCCAACGGCCCGTGCGGCACCTACGGCTATGTCGACGTCAACAACGACGGCTTCATCAGCGGCGACGAATGGAACACCTACCGCACCACCACCTACGGCTCGTGGGACGTCAACCACGATGGCCGCATCGGCCGCGACGAGTTCCAGAATTGCTACCAGGCCGGCGGCTTCTACCGCGAGGCTTATTACAAGCCCGATTACTGGACCAATTACTGGACCAGCTTCGACGCCAACGGCGACGGCTACCTCAGCAACGACGAATATTGGTCGGCCGCCGCCTGGGCCCGCGCCGACCGCAACGGCAACGGCCGGATAGACTCCGACGAATGGGTGTGGTGGGGCAATTAAGCCCGTTTCCACCCACGAATAAACCGTCGCCCCGCGCGTGCCTGAGCGCGCGCGCGGGGTGGCGCTGACCATCCTGATCCGCTAGTTGATCGACGTGGGGCGTGCCGCTTCGGCGCATCCAAAACCGTACCCGTAGCTCTAGCCTCAGGAATGACAGCACTTGGCCACCGAACCGCCCGTCGAGGGCCTCACCGAGATCGATAACAGCGGCGGCCCGGGCGGTCCCGGCGGCCCGGCCGGCCCCGGCGCCACAGCGGGTGCTGGCGGTGGCGGCGACAGCGACATCGCCCCGATCTCGATCGTCGAGGAGATGAAGACCAGCTACCTCGATTATGCGATGAGCGTGATCGTCAGCCGCGCGCTGCCCGACGTTCGCGATGGCTTGAAGCCGGTCCACCGCCGGATTCTCTATTCGGCCTACGAAAACGGCTTCACCTCCAACCGCGGCTACCGCAAGTCGGCGCGGATCGTCGGTGACGTCATCGGTAAATATCACCCGCACGGCGACACTGCGATCTACGACGCGCTGGCGCGGATGACCCAGAGCTGGTCGATGCGCGTGCCGCTGATCGACGGCCAGGGCAATTTCGGCTCGATGGATCCCGATCCGCCGGCGGCGATGCGCTACACCGAGGCGCGGCTTGCCCGGGTCGCCAACTTCCTGCTCGGCGACATCGACAAGGACACCGTCACCTTCCAGCCCAATTATGACGCCAACGAGACCGAGCCGCAGGTCCTTCCGGCGCGCTTTCCAAACATCCTCGTCAACGGCGCCGGCGGCATCGCGGTCGGCATGGCGACCAACATCCCGCCGCATAATTTGGGCGAAGTCCTCGCCGCGTGCCGCGCCTACATCGAAGATCCGGCGATCACCTCCGAAGGCTTGATGGAATACGTCAAGGGGCCCGACTTTCCGACCGGCGCCTTCATCCTGGGCTTGAGCGGCATCCGCAGCGCCTACACCACCGGCCGCGGTTCGATCATGCAGCGCTCGCGCCACCACGTCGAGGAAGGCCGCGGCGACAAGGCGTCGATCATCCTCACCGAAATCCCGTTCCAGGTCGGCAAGAACGGCCTGGTCGAGAAGATCGCCGAGGCCGCCAAGGACAAGCGCATCGAGGGCGTCAGCGACATTCGTGACGAATCCAACCGCGATGGCGTGCGAATCGTCATCGAATTGAAGCGCGACGCGACCCCCGAGGTCGTCCTCAACCAATTGTGGCGCCACACGCCGGCGCAATCGTCGTTCCCGGCCAATATGCTCGCGATCCGCGGCGGTCGTCCCGAGACGCTGACCCTGCGCGACTTCATCGAAGCATTCGTCCGCTTCCGCGAAGAGGTCATTACCCGCCGTTCGAAGCACGAACTGGCCAAGGCCCGCGACCGGGCCCACATCTTGCTCGGCCTGGTCGTCGCCGTCACCAACCTCGACGAGGTAGTGAAATTGATCCGCGGTTCGGCCAGCCCGACCGAGGCGCGCGAGAAGCTGCTCGCCCGAGACTGGCCCGGCGAGCAACTCCGCCCCTACATCGCGCTCGTGGAAGCCGTCGAGCCGCAGAAAGTCGGCACCAGCTACCGATTGTCCGAAGCGCAGGTCAAAGCGATCCTCGAGCTTCGCCTCCACCGCCTGACCGCGCTCGGCCGCGACGAGATCGGCAACGAACTAGAGGGCCTGGCGGGCTCGATCGGCGAATTGCTCGAAATTCTCGGCAACCGCGCCCGTCTCTACGAAGTCATGCTCGAGGAGTTCGACGAGGTCGACAAGGAATTCTCGACGCCGCGCAAGAGCGAACTTGCTGGGGCAGTGGACGGGATCGAAGACGAGGACCTCATCGAGCATGAGGACATGGTCGTGACGGTGACCATGACCGGCTACATCAAGCGCACGCCCTTGGCTGTGTTCCGCGAGCAGAAGCGCGGCGGCAAGGGCCGTTCGGGCATGACCACCAAGGACGAGGACGCGGTCACCAACCTGTTCGTCACCTCGACCCATAATCCGGTGCTGTTCTTCTCCTCGGCCGGCAAGGTCTACCGGATGAAGGTGTGG
>JBDSGH010000005.1:0-8892 GCA_039919095.1 Sphingomicrobium sp.
TCGATGCGATCGACACTGGCTACAAGGAAGCCTCGACCGCGATTTTCGACGCCAACATCACCAACGTCATCGCCGCCGCGCTGATGTATTATTTCGGCTCGGGCCCGATCCGCGGCTTTGCCGTGGTGCTGCTGATCGGGATCATCACCTCCGTGTTCACTGCGGTCAATCTGACGCGGATGATGGTGGCGCTGTGGGTCAAGCGCAAACGTCCGCGCATCCTGACGATTTAGGACTGGATCAATGCCGCTGCTCAAGCTCGTCCCCGACAATACCAACGTCGATTTCATGCGCTGGCGCAATGTCGCGCTGGTGCTGTCGATCCTGTTTACCGTCGCCAGCCTGGCGCTGGTCGGGGTCAAGGGATTGAACCTTGGCGTCGACTTCGTCGGCGGCCAGATGATCCGCTCGACCTTCGCCCAGCCGGTCGACGTCGAGCAATTGCGCGGGCGGGTCGGGGCGCTCAATCTCGGCGAAGCGAGCATCCAGGAGTTCGGCGGGCCCCGCAGCTATCAGATCCGCCTGCCCAAGCCCGACGGCGGCGAGGCCGCCGCCAACCGCGCCGCGAGCCGAGTGCGGGGCATGCTCGAAGCGCAATATCCCGGCGCGCGGATCGACGCGGTCGAGACCGTGTCGGGCAAGGTCAGCGAGGAGCTTGCGGCCGACGGCGCTCTGTCGATCGTCCTGGCGATGCTCGGAATTGCGGTCTACATCTGGTTCCGGTTCGAATGGCAGTTCGGCGTCGGAGCGCTGGTTACGCTGTTCCACGACGTGTCGATGATCTTCGGATTTTTCGCGGTGACCCAGCTACAGGTCGATCTCAACATCGTCGCGGCGTTCCTCGCGGTGGTCGGCTACAGCCTCAACGACACGGTCGTGATCTACGACCGGATCCGCGAGAATTTGCGCAAATATCGCAAGATGGCGATCGTCCCGCTATTGAACCTGTCACTGAACGAGACTCTGTCGCGGACCATCGTCACTTCGCTGTCGATCATGCTCGCGCTGGCGATCCTGTTCTTTCTCGGGCCGGACGTGATTTTCGGGCTGACTCTGGCGATCCTGCTCGGCACGTTCATCGGCACCTACTCGTCGATCTACATCTCAGCCCCGGTGCTGGTGTGGCTCGGGGTCAAGCCCGACAGCTTCCTGCGCACCAGCGACGAGGATCGCAGCGCGGACGTTCAGCCTGCGTAGCTTTGGCGCCGGTAGCGTCGGCCAGCTTTCAATTCTCCCCGCTTGGCCTTGCCGAGGGGGCGCGCTAAGGGTGTCGCCATGTCAAAACTGATCCGCATCGCATCGGTGGCTGTTGCCGCCGCCCTGATCCTTCCGGCCGGCGGCTGCTCGCGCAACCGCACCGACACCGACACCTACGTCGCGCGCGACGTCAACACGCTATACGCATTGGCTAAGGGGTGGCTCGACGACGGCCGCTACGAGGAAGCCGCCAAGGCGTTTGACGAGGTCGAGCGGCAGCATCCTTATTCGGTGTGGGCGCGCCGGGCGCAGCTGATGAGCGCGTTCAGCTACTACATGGCGAAGAAATATACCGACACGGTCAGTTCGGCGACGCGCTTCCTGACGATCCATCCGGGCAACAAGGACGCGCCCTACGCCAACTATCTGATCGCGATGAGCTATTATCAGCAGATCGCCGATGTCACCCGCGACCAGCGGATCACGCAGCAAGCGTCGGACTCGTTCGGCGAGCTGGTCCGCCGCTATCCGCAGAGCCGCTATGCCGCCGACGCCCGGCTGAAGCTCGACCTGATCAACGATCACCTCGCCGGCAAGGAGATGGAGGTCGGCCGCTTCTACCAGCGGCAGGGCAATTGGCTCGCCTCGGTCAGCCGGTTCCGGGTCGTGATCGACAAATATCAGACGACCGCTCACACGCCCGAAGCGCTTGAGCGGCTGGTCGAATCCTATCTCGCACTAGGGATCCCGGCCGAGGCGCAGAAAGCGGCGGCGGTGCTCGGCGCCAACTATCCCGGCAGCAAATGGTATCAGCGCTCCTACGCCTTGATCCAGCGCCACTCGCCCAAGAGCTGACACGACGCACTCCCAGCGGGCAGCGATCGACCAGGCCTGAGCGCAACGCGGGCGATTGGCCGCCGCGATCCGATCCACTAGACAGGCGCCGATGCTGAGGCAGCTTGTCATTCGCGACGTCGTCCTGATCGAAGGACTCGACCTCGAATTCGGTCCCGGCCTCGGCGTGCTCACCGGCGAAACCGGCGCGGGAAAGTCGATCCTGCTAGACGCGCTCGGCCTCGCCTTGGGCACGCGCGCCGACGCAGCGCTGGTCCGCGCCGGTCAACCGCAGGCGAGCGTCAGCGCCGCGATCGAATTACCAGGCGATCATCCGGCATGGCGACAGCTCGAAAAGCTCGGAGTCGAGACCGAGGCCGGCGAAGCCTTGCTCGTCCGGCGGACGCTCAAGGCCGACGGCGGCAGCCGCGCGTTCGTCGGCGCGGCACCGGTTTCGGCCGGGTCGCTGCGCGACATTGCTGCGCTAAGTGTCGAAATCCACGGCCAGCACGACGACCGCGGCCTGCTCAACCCCAAGGGCCACCGCCAATTGCTCGATTCGTTCGGGGCACTCGACACGGCGCCCGCCGCGTCGGCCTGGGCCGAGGTGACCCGGATCGAGCGCGCGCTTGCCGAGGCGCAATCGCAAGCCGCCGAAGCGGCCCGCGACCGCGACTGGCTGGGCCATGCCTCGGCCGAGATCGAAGCGCTCGCGCCGCAAGCCGGGGAGGAGACCGAGCTGGCCCAAGAGCGCGCCGCGATGCAGGCCGGGGCCAAGGCCGGCGAGGCGCTGAGCGGGATCGACGAATTGCTCGGCGGGTCCGACGGCGCGCTCGCCCAGCTGCGGCTGGTGGCGCGGCGGATCGAGCGCGGCGCGGCCGATCACCCGTTGCTGGCCGAAGCGCTGGCATCGCTCGACCGGGCGCTGATCGAAGCGAGCGAGGGCGAGGAACGGATTGCCCGCGCGGCCGACGCGCTGGCGTTTGATCCGGCGCGACTCGAAACGGTCGAAGCGCGGCTGTTCGAGATTCGCGCTTTGGCTCGCAAGCACCGGGTCGAGGCCGATGGGCTGGCCGCGCTGGGCGAACAGATGCGCGCCACGCTGGCGCTGATCGAGGAAAGCGGCGAGCGGATTGCGCGGCTCGATGGCGAGCTGGCGGCGGCGCGCGCGGCGTTTGCGCAGGCGGCCGAGGCGCTGAGCGGCAAGCGGCGGTCGGCGGCCACGGCGCTCGACCAGGCGATGGCCGCCGAGTTGGCCCCGCTCAAGCTCGATTCGGCCCGCTTTCGCACCGCCATCGCTCCGGCTGAGGCGGGACCGGCGGGGACCGACCGGGTCGAGTTCGAAGTGTCAACCAACCCCGGCGCGCCGTTCGGGCCACTGACCCGGATCGCCAGCGGCGGCGAGCTGTCGCGCTTCATCCTCGCCTTGAAGGTCGCGCTGGCCGAGGCCGGCAGCGCGTCGACCATGATCTTCGACGAGATCGACCGCGGCGTCGGCGGCGCGGTGGCGAGCGCGATCGGCGAGCGCCTCGCCCGGCTGGCGACGGTGTCGCAAGTGCTGGTGGTAACCCACTCCCCCCAAGTCGCGGCGCGGGCGGCGCACCACTTCCGGATTGAGAAATTGCATGGGCCGGACGGAACCCGGACCTCGGTTCGGCGGCTGAGCGAGGCCGAGCGGCGCGAGGAGATCGCGCGGATGCTGTCGGGCTCGGCGATCACCGACGAAGCGCGGGCGCAGGCGGCGAAACTGCTGGAGGCGGCGTGAGCGCGGTCGCGCCGCGCCGCGCGGCCGGGCAACATCAAAGGTGTCGCTCGACCCGCCAAGGTGGCATTGGGCTGAGCTGGCGGATGGAGACTGCATGACACGCGAGACGCCGGTTGGCCTCGATTTCGAAGGCGAGCAGCTCGAAGGGGTGCTGGTGTCGCGCCGCGACAGCGCGCGCCGCCCGGGCGTGATCATCTTCCCGACCATGATGGGCGTGTCCGAGCTCGAACTGGGTTTCGCCCGGCAGCTGGTCCACCTCGGGTACACCGGCTTTGTCGCCGATTTGTTCGGCAAGGCATTCCGCGGCGCCCCGCGCGACACGCTGATGACCGAGCTCAAGCGCCTGACCAGCGACCGCGCGGCGCTGCGCCGCCGCTTGCTGGCGGTGCTCGACAATGTCCGCGAGCTCGACGCGGTCGAGGCCTATCGGATCGTCGCCATCGGCTATTGCTTCGGCGGGCTGTGCGCGCTCGACCTCGCCCGCAGCGGCGCCGAAATCGACGGCGCGGCGAGCTTCCACGGACTGCTCGACCCGCCCGGCCTGGCACCGCAGCCGATCAAGGCCAAGGTGGTCGTGTTCCACGGCTGGGACGATCCGCTGGCGAAACCGGCGGCGGTCGTCGCGCTCGGCCAGGAATTGACCGACGCCGGCGCCGACTGGCAGCTCCACGCCTTCGGCCAGGTGCGTCACGGCTTCACCAACCCCAATGCCGCCAAGGCCGCCAGCGAGGCGGTCAAATATGATGCACTGGCGGCCGAGCGGTCGTGGACCGCGCTGATCAACTTCCTCGAGGAATTGTTCGGCTGAGATGCCAGACCATTCCAAGCGACCCGAACCGACCGAAGCCGAGGCCGCCAACCGGCTGATGCGGCTGGCCAAGAACATCGCGCGCCACGACCGGCTCTATCACGACCGTGACGAGCCCGAGATCAGCGATTCCGATTATGACGCGCTGGTGCGCGAAAATGCCGCGCTCGAGGCGCAGTTTCCAAGCCTGGTGCGGGCCGATTCGCCATCTCGGCGGTTGGGCGCGACGCCGACCTCGGCGCTGGCCAAGGTGACCCACGCGCGGCCGATGCTGAGCCTCGAGAATGGCTTTTCGGACGAATCGGTGGCCGAGTTCGTCGGCCGCGTGCGGCGCTTCCTGGCGCTTGGACCGGATGAGCCGGTGGCGATGACCGCCGAGCCCAAGATCGACGGGCTGAGCTGCTCGCTGCGCTTCGAAAACGGCCAGCTGGTGCTCGCCGCGACCCGCGGCGACGGCACGGTCGGCGAGGACGTCACGCCCAACGCGCGGACCATCGGCGACATTCCGCAACGCATTTCCGGCGCTCCGGCGGTGCTCGAAGTGCGCGGCGAAGTGTATATGTCCAAGGCCGATTTCGCGGCTCTGAACGCGCGCCAGGAAGCGAGCGGGGGCAAGATCTTCGCCAATCCGCGCAACGCCGCCGCCGGATCGCTGCGCCAGAAGGACGCCGCGATCACCGCCGCCCGGCCGCTGCGTTTCCTCGCCCACGGCTGGGGTGAGCTGTCGGAGCCGCTAGCGCCTTCCCAATTTGACGCGATGCAGCGGATTGCGGCCTTCGGCTTGCCGGTCGCCGACCTTTTGAAACGCTGCGACGGCCTCGAGGATATGCTCGCCCATTATCGGGCGATCGAGCAGGCCCGCGCCGATTTGCCATTCGACATCGACGGCGTGGTCTACAAGGTCGACCGGCTCGACTGGCAGGAACGGCTCGGCCAGGTCGCGCGCGCCCCGCGCTGGGGCCTGGCGCACAAATTCCCGGCCGAGAAAGCCGAAACGACGCTGGAAGCGATCGACATCCAGGTCGGCCGGACCGGCAAGCTGACCCCGGTCGGGCGCCTGACCCCGGTCGGCGTCGGCGGGGTGATCGTCGCCAACGTCACCTTGCACAACCGCGACGAGATCGCCCGGCTCGGCCTCCGGGTCGGCGACCGGGTGCGGATCCAGCGCGCCGGCGACGTGATCCCGCAAGTGGTCGAGAATTTGACCCGCGACGAGCCGCGCCCGGCTTACGTTTTCCCCGACCATTGCCCGGAATGCGACAGCGAGGCAGTCGCGGCCGAGGGCGAAGTGGACGTCCGCTGCAGCGGCGGGCTGATCTGCCCGGCGCAGCGCATCGAGCGGCTCAAGCATTTCGTCAGCCGCGCTGCGCTCGACATCGACGGCCTGGGCGAAAAGACCATCGTCGAATTGGTCGAACTCGGCTGGCTGCATTCGCCGGCCGACATATTCCGCCTCGCGGCGCATCGCGCCGAATTGCTCGGACGCGACGGCTGGAAGGAGAAATCGGTCGATAATCTCCTGGCCTCGATCGACGCCCGGCGCGCGCCCGAGCCGGCGCGCTTCCTGTTCGCTTTGGGCATCCGCCACGTCGGCATCGTCACCGCCAAGGATTTGATGCGCGCGTTCGGCACGATCGAGGCGCTGCGCAGTGCTGCGACCGGGGAGGTCGCGCAGGTCGAATTGTCGGCGGTCGACGGGGTCGGTTCGGTCGTGGCCGAGGCGCTGGTCGATTTTTTCCACGAACCGCACAATCGCGAAGTGCTCGACGATTTGCTGTCGGAAGTGAGCCCGCAAGCGTTCGTCTCGACCGCGCGCGAGACCAGCTGGAGCGGCAAGACGATTGTCTTCACCGGCACGCTGGAGACCATGAGCCGCGACGAAGCCAAGGCCCAGGCCGAGCGCCTCGGCGCACGCTCGGCGGGTTCGGTCAGCGCGAAAACAGACCTCGTGGTGGCGGGGCCCGGCGCCGGATCGAAGTTGAAGAAAGCGGAGGAATTGGGCGTTCGGGTCGTCAGCGAGCAGGAATGGGCAACGATCGTCGCCGATGCCTAGCAGCCGCGATGGGTCGCAGGCCGGCAGTGAGCGTCGAGCGTGAAGCCCTATTGGGTGATCGCACCGCGCCAATAATTATTGGCAGCGGCGATGGTCGCGAACTCGACCGCAATGACGTGGCTGGCAGCGATCAGACCATAAGGGTCGTGCGAATATTGCGCGCGGCCGCTCTGCAGGACGTCCAGTTCGCGCTGCATGGCGTGGACCGAGTGCCGGGCGAGCATGATCGCCAGGGCGCGGCCGTCTTCCGGTGTCGCGGTAATCAGTGTGTTGTCCGGGATGAGCGGTTTGTCCGGTACCTGCACCATGGCGTCCTCCGTCGGGAAGCGGGAGCGCACAGGTCTCTCAGGCGGACGCATGCTTGGGTCGGGCGCGTCTGATCGGCCGCGCCTATCACAGCTCCACCCCGGCCCCTAATGCACCGCATCGGGCGGGACGAATGCATCCACGCTCGCCATCAGCTGATGGTGTAATTCCAATATCCGACGAACAGCCAGCCGATCAGGACGATCAGCCCGGCGACGTGGACCAGGCGATTGCGGGTCAGTGCCAGCACCAGGCCGATGACCAGCGGAGTCGCAGCGCCGGTCGGCAGAAAGATGCGCTCGCCAATGCCGCCCAGGGACAAGCCCTTCTTGCCCTGGAAAAAGATCCAGAAGCCAACGTACATCAGCTGGTAGGCAGCGAAGACCCACCAGAAATACGGTCGATTGTCCTCATAGCTGTCGGCGGTCAGCGGGACGCCCTGATCGGCCGCTCTGGGGACGCACGCCGCGGCCAGGAGATAGAGCAGCAAAAGCTGTCCGATGATCGCGACGAAGAACGGGAAACTGAACAAGTTGGGGATGCGCCGCACCGCCCAGACATCGAACCAGATCGACACCAGCATCAGCGCAACCAGCACCGGTGGGCCGAACACCAGCGGATCATGCTTCAATCCGGCGCTTCGCAGCAGGCGGTTGAGGCTGCCGGCGACCTCGGCCAAGCCCAGCCCGACCACAATCGAAAACAGGCCGACCAGATAATCGAAGGTTTCCACCGCGCCGTCTTAGGCGGCGTTTGCAGCAGCGGGCAATGTCGGCGAGGGGACCATCGCGAAGCTCGTCGAGCGGACCGTAGTGGACTTCAAGGCCAAAAAGTGATGATATCGTTGCGGGGGTGCAACATGAAGCTCATCCTTGGACTGGCACTGGTCTGGTTGCTGTGTGGGATCGTTGCCGCCGGCCTGATTTTTGCGGTTCGCCCGGTTACGATGGCCGAAGTCCTGCTCGGGCCGGTAACGCTATTCCGGACGGTGGTCGGATAGCCCGATCATCTGGCAGGGGACAGAGTTCTCGCCGCCACTCAGCCAAACTTCACGGTTTTTGGACCTCAAGCGACTGGAGCTTGGCCTTGTTTTCTAAGGGAAGCCGGTGGCCAAACCCAATATCTCAAAAGCCGCCGCGGGTTTTGCGAACGGGGTTGGCAAAATTGCCGCGAATTGTTGCGCCCGGCCATTTACACGATCGGCCAATCGCATGAGAATCTTGGCCGATAGCAGTGCTTTGATGGCTCGTTGCAATGTGCCTAGAGTTCGACCGAGAGACGATTGCACCCGGCGTCGATAACGGCGATCGAGTCGCTGATCGGCCGTCATGGGCTGCGATCGTTGACCTCATTCGCAAGGCTGCCGCGCGTTCTGACGCCGAGGAGGCGAGGCGCCTGGCGGAGTGGGCCGATCTGCTCGAAGCGCTCGCGCAAATTCCGCCCGGGCGGTAAAAGCCTAGCGCACGCCGCTCGTGCGGCGGATGAAGTCGGCGACATTGTCGTGCAGCGCGACCAGCGACGGCAAGTGCGCGTAGACCATGTGACCGGACTCGTAATATCGATATTCGACGTTGCGCTGGAGGGTTGGCGGAACCGGCAGATGGCGCATCTCCATCACCCCTTCGAAATAGGGCGTCGAGACGTCGAAATAGCCGCCGTTGACCATCACCTTGAGGTCGGGGCTCTGCTTCATCGCGGTGGCCAGGTCGGGCAGCACGTTGGGCAATGCGATCAGCGGCGTATCGCTGCCCGGCGGGGCGTGCTTGTAATCCCATTTCTCATAGATCGGGATGCCGGACTTGAACTCGACCCCGGCGCCGTAGCGCAGCGTGCCGCGGGCATAAGCGTTGAACGCCGCGACATAGGCCGCGCTGATCGCCGAGCTCTGCGGATCGTAGCCGGCGACCTTGCTCAGCGGATCGAGCGTGG
>JBDSGH010000006.1:0-4311 GCA_039919095.1 Sphingomicrobium sp.
TCGTTGGAGCACCACACGGTGATCGGCTTGGGCCCGTTGTGGCCGGCAAAGCAGCGGGCGTCGGGGAACGCGCCCTTGGTCCGCAGGATGTCGATGAACACGCGGTAGCGGCCCTCGTCATGAAGGCGCTCGATCGCGGACCTGAAGATGCGGTCGTAATCCAAGCTGTTGCGAACTTCCCTGGCTCTTGGGCGCCCTTTAGCTGTGGAGACCTTTCATTTCCATTGCGAACGACTCGCAACAATCACAGCGTGCGCACGTCAGAAAGTCCAAAACGGACCAAGGACTCCACCAAGGCCGAGCCCGGGGCTGCCCCGGTAAACAACGCGATTCCCTCCGGCGCTGCGGCCGGCCAGCTCTGGTCGCGGGTCAGATAGGCGATCCGCCGCGCGATGCCGGGGCCGCCGTCGACCATGTAGAGGCCGGGAAACGCCGCCCGGAGCTCTTCGGCGAGCAGGGGGAAGTGGGTGCAAGCAAGCACTGCGACATCGATCTCGCTCCCGCGCGGAGCGTCGAACATCGGCTGCGCTGCGGCCCGCACCATCGCCACGCTGATTTCCTCGCCGGCGAGCTTGGCCTCGGCCAGTTCGACCAGCTCGGGCGAGCCGTGGCGGATCACCGTGTAGTCGGCGGCAAAGCGTTCTGCAAGGTCGTCGACATAGGCTTGGCGCACGGTCGCGGCGGTCCCGAGCACGCCGATCACCCGCGTCTTGGACATCTCCGAAGCGGGCTTGATCGCCGGCACCGTGCCAACCACCGGCAAGTCGAGCGCCAGGCGGACGGTGTCGAGCGCGATGGTCGACGCGGTATTGCAGGCGATCACCGCGAGGCGTGGACGGAACCGTTCGACCAGCCGCCCGAGCAGCGCCGGGACGCGCGAGGCGATGTCCTCCTCGCTCCGGTTGCCATAGGGAAAGCCGGCATTGTCGGCGACGTAGATGATCGGCGCCTGCGGCAGCAGCGTGCGGGTTGGCCCGAGCACCGACAGCCCGCCGACGCCGGAATCGAAGAACAGCAGCGGGGCCGACGAGTCCATCGGACGCGCTGTGGCGCGCAGTCTGGCCCACCGCAAGGGCGCGGCGGATTGCGGGATTGTTGCGCGGCCGCTCGATTTGCTACCACCACCGGCGATGTCCACCGACCTGCTCTTCGCCTGGCTGCTCGGCTATCTGTTCGGGTCGGTCCCGTTCGGCCTGTTGCTGACCAGGCTGGCCGGCAAGGGGGACGTGCGCGACGTCGGCTCGGGCAATATCGGCGCGACCAATGTTTTGCGCGCCGGCGGCAAGGGCCTGGCCGCGGCGACGCTGCTGCTCGATTGCTTGAAAGCGACCGCGGCGATCCTGCTCGCCGGGCGATTGTGGCCGGGCAGCGAGACCTTTGCTGCAGCCGGCGCAATCATCGGCCATCTATATCCAATCTGGCTCAGGTTCCGCGGCGGAAAAGGTGTCGCGACCTTGCTCGGCGTGCTGATCCCGCTGCTGCCGGTCGCCGCCGCAGTCTATGCCGTAGTGTGGGTCGGGCTGCTTCTGACGGTACGGATCTCGTCAGTCGCGGGCATCGCCGCGGCCATCAGTGCGCCGATCACCGCCGCCATCCTCGGTGCAACCAATCTCTTCCCAATGCTGCTCGGTTTCGCATTGCTCGTGGTGTGGAAGCACCGCGCCAATCTCGCTCGTCTCAAGACGGGCACCGAGCCTCGCATTGGGAAGGACAAGGATTGACCGACGACCTGATTGATCGCCTGCGGCTGGTCCGCTCACCTGGCATCGGCCCGATTACCTTCCGCCAGCTGCTTGTGCGGTTCGGCGATGCGGCGGCGGCGCTGGCCGCGGTACCGGATTTGGCGCGGCGCGGCGGCGGACGCGTCCCAAGCCTGTTCAGCCGCGCCGACGCCGAGCGCGAGATCGATCGAGTCGACAAGCTCGGCGCGCGCTATGTCGCCCTCGGGCAAGGGCTCTATCCGCGACTGCTGGCCGAGATAGACGACGCGCCGCCATTGCTCATGGCCAAGGGCCAGCTCGCATTGCTCGAAACGACCGCGGTGGCGATCGTCGGCGCGCGCAATGCGTCGGCCGCGGCGTGCCGCTTCGCCCGCGGCTTGGCGCACGGCCTTGGCCAGCTCGGAGCAGTGGTGGTCTCGGGCCTCGCCCGCGGCATTGACAGCGCGGCCCACGACGGCGCGCTCGAAAGCGGCACGATCGGCATCGTCGCCGGTGGCATCGACATTTTCTACCCGCCCGAAAATCAGCAGCGGCAGATGGCGATGGCCGAGCGCGGGCTGGTGCTGGCCGAAATGCCGCCCGGCACCGAGCCGCGCGCGCGGCATTTTCCCTACCGCAACCGGATCATCGCCGGGATCAGCCGCGGCACGGTGGTGGTCGAGGCGGCGCCGCGCTCGGGCTCGCTGATCACCGCCCGGCTGGCGGCCGAGGCCGGGCGCGAGGTGATGGCGGTGCCGGGCTCGCCGCTCGACCCGCGCGCCCAGGGCTGCAACCAGCTAATCCGCGACGGCGCCACCCTAGTCCAGTCCGCCGCCGACGTGATGGAAGCGATCCGCCCGTTCGAGGGCAAGGTCGAATCCGCGCCTGTGCCTTATCAGGCCCAGCCCGCGCAGGATTACCAATCCGCTCTGGGCAGCGTCGAGGAATTGCTCGGGCCGAGCCCGGTGCCGGTCGACGAGCTGATCCGCTTGTCCGGAGCACCGAGCGGCGCGGTCCAGATGGCGCTTCTCGAACTCGACCTCGCCGGCCGCCTCGATCGCCACGCCGGCGGCAAGGTCAGCCTGCGCTGAGCCAGATGTCGCGGTCGAGCCGCAGGTAGATGCTGTCGCATGAGCCAATGTGGGTGGTCCACGTCCCGCTGGCGCGCCCGGTCTCGACAAAGCCGTGGCTGGTCAGCAGGCGCCGGGCCGCAGCGTTGCGCGGATCGGTGTCGGCGGTCAGGAAGTCGACGCCGCGGGCGGCGAACATATGATCGAGGAACGCCGCCAGCGCCTCGGCGGCATAGCCCTGGCCCCACTGGTCCGAGCGCAGGATGAAGCCGAATTCGGGTAGCCGCCACGCACCCATCTTGCCGATCGCTTCGCCGTCGCGGGTGACGATGAAATCATCGCTGACCGCACGTGGCGAAGCGATCATCGAATCGAGCCAGCGCTCGGTCTCGGCGAGTTCGGTATGCGGAGCGTTCGACCAGTAAAGCATCGACCGTTGGTCCGACAGCACGGCATGCATCGCGACGAGGTCCTCAGGCCGCGCCCGGCGCAGGACCAGCCGGTCAGTATGCAGCTCGAGAGCGCTTTCATGCTGCTCCATCGACCGCCTCTTGACGCGCTCCTCGCTCCATTCCCACCCTATACGCGTATGCGTGAGGGAAATTGAATGAAGCTCGTTGTCGTTGAATCGCCGGCCAAGGCCAAGACCATCGAGAAGTATCTGGGCCCGGGCCACCGGGTGCTCGCCAGCTACGGCCACGTCCGCGACCTGCCGGCCAAGGACGGCTCGGTCGATCCGGACGACGGCTTTGCAATGCTGTGGACCCCGTCGCCCGACCGCGCCAAGCAATTGAAGGCGATCACCGACGAGGCCAAGAAGGCCGACACCCTGATCCTCGCCACCGATCCCGACCGCGAAGGCGAGGCGATCAGCTGGCATGTCCAGGAAGTGCTGCGGGCCAAGAAAGCGCTCCCGGCCAAGGTCGAGCGGGTCACCTTCAACGCTATCACCAAGTCGGCGGTGACCACCGCCATGGCCCACCCGCGGGCGCTCGACGAGGATCTGATCGACGCCTACCGCGCCCGCCGCGCGCTCGATTATCTGGTCGGCTTCACGCTTTCGCCGATCCTCTGGCGCAAGCTTCCGGGAGCCAAGTCGGCCGGGCGGGTGCAATCGGTCGCGCTGCGGCTGATCGTCGACCGTGAGCGCGAGATCGAGCTGTTCAAGAGCCAGGAATATTGGGCGGTCAGCGCGACATTCGAAGCCGACGGCCAGCAGTTTTCAGCGCGCCTGGTCCAGCTCGACGGCACCAAGCTCGACCGGCTGTCGATCGGCAACCAGGGCGATGCCGATGCCGCTAAGGCGGTGGTCGAAGCCGGCCGCTTCACCGTCGCGTCGATCGAAACCAAGCCGTTCGGGCGCAACCCGCCGCCGCCGTTCACCACGTCGACCCTGCAGCAGGAAGCGGCGCGAAAGCTCGGTTTCGCCGCCAGCCACACGATGCGCGTCGCCCAGTCGCTCTACGAAGACGGGCTGATCACCTACATGCGCACCGACGGCGTCGACATGGCGCCGGAAGCGGTCAGCGCGGCGCGCAAGG
>JBDSGH010000007.1:0-8367 GCA_039919095.1 Sphingomicrobium sp.
CCCTTGCTGGAAATCGACGATCTGGTCGGCCGCCGAGACTTTCGAGTCCGAAGTCGCGTTGAAATCGAACTTGTCGGCACCGCCGTTGCCGCGCAGGATATCGGCCCCGGCGCCACCGGTGATCACATCCGCCGCCGCGCTGCCGGAGATCGTGTCGTTGCCGCTCCCCCCGTTGATCGCGGTAATGCCGGTCAGGGTGACGTTGGTGAAATCGAGCACATCGGCCGCGCTGCTGCCCTTGATCGACACCGAGCTGAGGCCGTTGGCCGAAATCTCCTCGATGCCGGTCACGCTCGACAGGCCGATCACGGTTCCCTTGATGGTCGCCTCGATCCGGTCGGTGCCGGCACCGCCGTCGACGCGGTCGATCCCGGCCGAGCTGCCGCTGACCTGGATCACATCGTTGCCGTCGCCAGACGAGATCACGTCATTGCCGGCTCCGCCCTTGATGATGTCATTGCCGCCCAAGGTGGTAATGGTGTCGTTCCCGGCGAGGCCGTCGACGTTATACTTGGCGTCGCTGGCCGCGGTCAGCACGTCGTTGCCGCTGGTGCCGGTCAGTGGAATTCCAAGGTCCGGCGGAGGCGGCGGCGGCGGCGCCGCGCGGTCGAGCATGATCTCGAACAGGCGGCCGTCGGGCACCTGGTCGAGGCCGTAATCAGTGACCCACAGGCTGAGCTTGCCGGATCCGTCGCTCGACGGGCCCAATTCGAGGCCCTTGCCGTAGACGCGCAGGCCGTTGACGTTGGGATATTGGGCAAGGACGTCGATCGTATCGACGATTTGGCCGGCGCGGTTGACCACGAAAATGTCGGTGCTGAAGCCGCCGACAATGTAGAACAGATCTTTCTCGGCATCATAAGCCAGACCTTCCGCGCCGGAGTCGGCGGCGTTGGGGTCGACGATCGGCATGAAGGTATCGGGAAGAACGATGGTCGAAATCAGGGTTCCGGTCTGCGTGATCTCGTAGATCCGGTGATCGTTCTCGCTCAGGATGAACAGGTTGCCGTTATTGGGATTGATGCTGATGTCTTCGGGGTCGACGCAGCCGAACGGAATTGTCGAGAACGAGCGCAGGGCAACGCCGGGGTTGGCGGCGTCGACTTCGAACACCTTCTGTTTGTTGTCGTCGGTGATGAACAGATGGACCGCGCCCTCGGCATTGACCCACACCGCAACGCCGGTCGGCTCGGTGGTGAAATTGGTCAGACTGATGCCAGATTGCAAATTGCCCTGGCCATCAAGGTTGAACATGTTCTTTGTTGCCTTGAACGGATTCTCGTCGACCTCGGAATCCACCAGGATGTAACTGTGGGTAATGGGGTTGTAGGCAATATCGGTCGGATCCGTGCTGCCAAATCGGTTGACGCCGTTGCTGCTGCCGTCGCCGTACGTTGATCCCTGATAGACCTTTACTCCGAGAATTCCGGAGCTGGTGTCGTCATCGAGAATCGTCGCCGTCGCGGTCGAGCCGGTGATGGTCGCCCCGCCAGTCGCCCCCGATAGCGTCACCTTGAACGTCTCGGCGCTTTCGACCGACGTGTCGCCGACGACGTTAATGCTGAAAGTCTTGGTGTCCTCTCCGGCCGCGAAGGTGACCGTCCCTGTCGGCAGGACGCCCAAGGCAAAATCGCCATAATAAGCCGGCGTCGAGCCAGTCCCGGATACCGCATAGTTAACGCTGCCGGCCAGGCTGAGATCGCCGGTGCGCGTGACGGTAAAGGTAAAAGCGGTCGGGGAGGCCGAAGTGCCTTCGGTGACCGACCCCGGCCCGGCTAGTATAAGTTCAGTCGACACGTACGCACCTCAAACTCGATAATGACTCGGCATTTGAATGTCATAAGGCGGTTTTAACGCAAAGTAACCAGAAATGGACGAGGCGCGACCCCGCCTCGGTCGAATTGTGCCGTTTCGGGAACGCAATAATTCGGCGGATTTCAGCCAGAAAAGCTCAGAGAATGAAATCTCCGGCGACGAGATTGAGATGGCCTGACAGCTGGATGACCATGTCGGCCGAGCGGTCGCCGTCAACGTCCAGATAGACTTTGGTAGTCCCCGACTGCTTGTCCCAGCTGGCGTAAGCCTGCCCGGCGTGGCCGGTGAATTTGTTGACCAAGGCGAAGGCGTCGTTGGCGCCAGTATGCGAGTTGGCGTCGATCGCCGAGAGGTCAATCTTGTCGCCTTGCGCCGGCTTGCCCTTCAAGCCGCTGAAGTCGGTGATCAGGTCGGAAGCGCCGGGCGCCGAGTCCGACAGAGCGGTGAATTTGAAGATATCGCCACCGAGGCCCCCAGTAAGGCGATCGGCACCGCCGCCGCCAGAGATCACATTAGCGGCCGAATTGCCGATGATCGTATTGGCCAGGCCGTTGCCAGTGCCGTTGATCGCAGCGGTTCCGGTCAAGGTCAGATTCTCGACATTGTCGGACAATGCAAAGCTCGCCGAACTGCGTACTAGGTCGGTCCCTTCGCCGGTTTGCTCGACCACGTGATCGGTGGCGGAATAGACAATGTAGGTGTCGTCGCCGGTGCCGCCCTCGAGCACGTTGGTGGTCAGGACATCCGCGCCCTCGAGCGACAGCGTGACGTCGATCGTCGAAAAGTCCCAGATGTTCTGGTTGAAGATGACGACTTCGAGGAAATAAGTGCCGGCGTGGGGGAAATCGATCGGGTTGGCCGGATCGCTCCAGTCCCACGCCACCTCGACCCCGTTTTCATCCCTGACGTGGAACTCGAAGACGTCTCCGAGCCCCGGGTCGGCGGTGTGTTGGAGGAACCCCTGGTCGGCAGCGTTGGCAACCGTGAACGAGTAGATGTTCCCGGCCGGGGGGCGCAGGCCCCAATCGTCGCTGACCTTGGTCTCGACCGACCTGATCGAGAAACTGACGCTCGGCGGGCCGGACCCGGCGGTGAACAGATGGTCGAGCGACAAGGCATCGGCGTTGGTATGGCCGCCGGCGCCGATCGGAGTCACGGAAGACGCTCCCGGCGCACCGGCATCGAGTGTGTCGTTGCCGCCGCCGCCGCTCAGATAATCGAAGCCGCCACCGCCGAACAGTTGGTCGGCGTTGGCCGAGCCGGTGAGGAAGTCCGAATACTGGCTGCCGGTGATATTGACCGCCTCGACATTGACGACCTGGTCGCTGGCGAGGGCCTGCGCGCCGGAGATCGACTGAGAGGCGATGCCCGAGGAATAATCGAGCACCAGCGTGTCGAAGCCGGCCCCGCCGTCGACGAAGAACACCCCTTCGCGGGTCAGGCCGCCGCCGCCGACGTAGAGGAACGCGGCATCCGAGCCCGGATCGAGCAGATCGTTGCCATCGTCGCCGAACAGGCGGTCGACCCCGGCCCCGCCGATCAAATGGTCGTTGCCGGTCCCGCCGTGCAGCGCATCGCTGCCGCCGCCGCCGATCAACGTGTCGTCGCCGCCCAGGCCGTTGAGCGTTTCCGCAACCGCTGTCCCGGTCAGGGTTTGGCCGACGTCGGTGCCATTGATGACCGCGGCGTCGCTCCAGTAGAAGTCCCCGGTCCCGGTGACCCCGCCGATGCTCCACGAATTCGCGCCCGAGAAGCCCTGTTCGTTGAGCAGCAACTGGTCCCTGATAACCGTCACGGACTGCCATAGCGAAAGCGGCGTCTGGGCCAGGGGGAAGCCGAACGAGACATAGTCGGTCGGGAAGTCGGCGAGACTGCCGTAATTCGATGAATCGGCGATCCACGCCTGCTGGGCCGCGGTCGGCGGGCCGAAGGTGACCAGGCCGACACCCCAAATGGTGTAATTGCCCTCGATGTAATAATCCTGGTCCGGCGTGTCGGGCGGATCCGCCGGGTCGATTACGGTGTAGCCCGCTAATACGTCGATCGGTCCGCGCGTTGCCCGTGGCATGGCTGGCCCCCTTCGATTCGGTTAACGTGGCGTACCATTTACAACGGTTTAACGCTACTTATCCTTGGCCAACCGGAGGGAGAGCTTGGCGGCGGTGCGGTACAGCGCGTTCATCAGCTACAACCATCGCGACCGCGACTGGGCGGTGTGGCTGCATCGCGCGCTGGAGCGCTACCGGATTCCGAAGCGGCTGATCGGGCGCCCGTCGCCGTGGGGCGCGCTGGCCGAGCGGTTGCCGCCGGTGTTCCGCGACCGCGATGAGCTGGCGACCTCGTCCGACCTCGCCGCCTCGGTCAGGGCAGCGCTCGCCGAGTCCGCTACGCTGGTGGTCATTTGCTCGCCCAATTCGGCCAGGTCGAAATGGGTCGACCAGGAAATCCAGACCTTCATCGCCGCCGGCCGCGAACAATTCATCCGGCTGATCATCGTCGACGGCGAACCGCATTCGCCCGATCCGGCGCGTGAATGCCTGCCGCCCTCGCTGATCCGCGACGGAGCGCCCGAACCGCTCGCGGCCGATGTGCGCAAGCAAGGCGACGGCAAGCAAGGGGCAAAGCTCAAGATCCTCGCCGGGATTCTTGGCGTTCCCTACGACGAGCTCAGGCAGCGCGAGGCGGCGCGGCGGCAGAAGCGCCTGGCGATCATCGCGGTGGCGGCTTCGATCAGTTTCCTGGTGATGGCCGGGCTGACCGTGTTCGCGTTCATTTCGCGCGGCGAGGCGATCGAACAGCGCCAGCTTGCAGAACGGCGCGCGATCACCGCCGAGCGCACCGTCGCTTTCGTCAAAAGCATGTTCGAGCTGGCCGATCCCGAACAAGCCAGCGGGGCTTCGATCACCGCTCGCGAAATCGTCGACCGCGGAGTCGCCAGGCTCGATTCGCCCGAGCTCAACCGCGAGCCGATGGTCAAGGCCGAGCTCGGCGTAACCCTGGCCGACGTCTACGGGGCGCTCGGCCTCTATCGCAAAAGCGACGCGCTCATCCGCCGCACATTTTCGATCCCGCACGGCGAGCAGGCGACGCTCGCACGGCAATTGAATGCGCTGGGCAAGTCGCAGTTTCGGCTGGGCGACTATGCGCAGGCCGAGCGGACGTTCCGCAAGGCCTGGACCCAGGCCGGCACCGCCAGCGACTCCGTCCGCTCGGAAATCCTGGTCGGGCTTGGCCAATCCCTGTCGGCCCTCGAGAAATATGACCAGGCGGATCGGGTGCTGCGGCAGGCACTCAAGATCGACCGGGCGCGGGGCGATCCGGTTTATGTCGCGTTCGATCTCGAGGCGCTCGGGCAGAATCTGTTTGACCAGGGCAAGCTCAAGCAGGCCGAGCCGATCATCGTCGAGGCGCTCGGCCTCAGGCGGCGGTTCCAGGGGCCGCTCAGCCCCGGGGTCAGCGACAATCTCAATACGCTCGGCGAGATCGCCTACACGCGCCACGATTTGCCCGCGGCCGAACGCTATTTCGGCGGCAACGTCGCGGTCGACCTCAAGGTCCTTGGGCCCGACCATCCGGACTATGGAACGACCCTCAACAATTTGGCGCGAGTGCTGATCGAGGAGCGCAAGTTTGCCGCCGCGACCCCGCTGCTCGAGCGGGCCATGACGATCGGCCGGCGCGAGCGCGGCGACAGTCATGCCTACATGACGTTCGTATTCTCCAACCTCGCCATCGCCCGCCGCCACTTGGGCCGTTACCGCGAGGCCGAGGGCCTGTTCGAGCAGGCCATTGCCGCGGCGCGCAAGAATCACCACCGGACGCTCGGCCCGAGCCTCGCCGATCTCGCCGAACTGCGCTGCGTGACCGGCCGATCGAGTGACGGTCTAGCGCTGCTCGACGAGGCCGCCCGGGTAACCAAAACCGATTATCCCGACACTCCGTGGCGCGCCGCCTGGGTCGAGAATATCAAAGGCGAATGTCTGCTTCGCGCCGGCCGCGCGGCCGACGGCAAGAAAGCGATCGCGGCCAGTTCCCCGGTAATCGGGCGCAGCTGGCCGGCAGGCACCTTGTTCGCCGCCGAAGCGCAGCGCCGGGCCAAGCTGGCAAGCTGATCTTTGAGAACGGTCAGTTGGGTTGGTATCGTGCCGGTTTGTCGCGCCTGCCATTGTCGCCAAGGGGATTGTCCATGACCATCAAACTGCGCCGCCGCCGGCGGGTTTCTCTCGCCTGGGCGACAATTCTGATGGCCGGCCTGACGGCCCAGCCCGCCGGGCAGGGGCGGGCGCAAAGTCTGTCGCCGAGCGCCGCTGCCAGCGATGCCGGGTTGGTGCAAGCGGGCCCGAGCACCTCATCCAAGAAGGAGTTTGGCAGGCTGATCTTCGCCGACGAATTCAACGCGCCTTCGCTCGACCGTCGCAAGTGGAACGTCGTCGGGCCGAAATTCTGGGTGAACAACGAACAGCAAGTGTATGTCGATTCCCCGGCAACAATCCATTTTCTCCCGGCCGGCGCCGTACCTGGCGCAGACGGCGGCGTGCTGGTGTTGCAGCCGCGGTTCAGCAAGTCGGCTGCAATCCGATCAGGACGGCCGGCGGATTTCGTATCGGGCCGGATCGACACGCGCGGCAAATTCCAGTTCACCCACGGACGGGCTGCAGCCCGCATCCGGATGCCCGACGCGGCCGGCGTGTGGCCCGCATTCTGGCTGCTCGGAAACAACAAATGGCCGCGCACGGGCGAGGTCGACATCATGGAATATGTCGGTGAGAAGGACTGGGTTGGAGTCGCGCTGCACGGTCCCGGCTATTCGGGCGAAACGCCGCTGGTGAACAAATACTTCTTCGAAGACGGCGTGGATGTCACCCAATGGCACATCTACTCGGTCGAGTGGTCGGACCGCGACATGCTGTTCAAGGTCGATGATCGGACCGTGTACCGCGCCACTCGCCCGATGGTCGAGAATTACGGAGCCTGGGCATTCAACCAGCCGAAATATCTCATTCTCAATTTCGCCTTGGGAGGCGCCTACCCGTTCAAGACCAACGGGATCAAAAAACCCTATAATGGCGTGCCCGCCGACACCGTGAAGAGGATCAAGGCGGGCGAAGTCACCATGGAAATCGACTGGGTCCGCGTTCACAGCGCCGACTGACCTTGCTGCCGCTGCTGAAGAAAAAAGGCCCCGCATTGCTGCGGGGCCTTTTGGTTTTGGGAGTGGGTGGGGAAGTGTCCTCACCCTCCCGTTGCTTTGCAACGCTCCCCGCTCTCCCTCGAGAGGAGAGGGGCTCGAGCTTATTCGTCGTTGGTGTTGTTGAGGAACGCGGGGGCGAACTCGGGGGCCGGGCCTTCGCTGGAGCCGCCTTCGCGCTCGCGGCGCGGGCCGCGGTCGCCTTCGCCGCGGGGGCCGCGGTCGTCGCGACCACGTCCACCACCGCCGCCACCGTCACGACGCGGGCCACGGTCGCGGCCACCGCCGCCACCATCACGGCGCGGGCCGCGGTCGCGGTCGCCGCCACGGGGGCGGTCACCGCCCTCGCGCGGTTCGCGCGGCGGACGGGTATCTTCGAGCTCGACGCCGGTTTCCTGGTCGACGACACGCATCGACAGGCGGACCTTGCCGCGCTGGTCGACCTCGAGCAGCTTGACCTTGACCTCCTGGCCTTCGGTCAGCACATCGCGGACATTCTCGACCCGCTCGTTGCGGATTTCCGAGACGTGGACCAGCCCGTCCTTGCCCGGCATGAACGTCACGAACGCGCCGAAATCGACGATGTTCGCAACCTTGCCGGTGTAGATCGTGCCGGGCTCGGGCTCGGCGACGATGCCGTGGATCCACTGGCGAGCGGCCTCGATCTGGGCGACGTCGCTTGACGAGATCTTGATCACGCCTTCGTCGTCGATGTCGACCTTGGCACCGGTCGTCGCGACGATTTCACGAATGACCTTGCCGCCGGTGCCGATGACTTCGCGGATCTTGTCCTTGGGGATCGACATCGTCTCGATCCGCGGCGCGTGGGCCGACAGCTCTTCACGCGTGTGGTCGAGCGCCTTGGCCATTTCGCCGAGGATATGGGCGCGGCCGTCCTTGGCCTGGGCCAGAGCGACCTTCATGATCTCCTCGGTGATCCCGGCGACCTTGATGTCCATCTGGAGCGAGGTGATGCCCTCGCTGGTGCCGGCGACCTTGAAGTCCATGTCGCCGAGGTGATCCTCGTCGCCGAGGATGTCGCTGATCACCGCGAAATCCTTGCCCTCAAGGATCAGGCCCATCGCGATGCCGGAGACCGGACGCTTGAGCGGAACGCCCGCGTCCATCATCGCAAGACTGCCACCGCACACCGTCGCCATCGACGAGGAGCCGTTGCTCTCGGTGATGTCCGACAATACGCGGATGGTGTAGGGGAAATCCTCGTTCGACGGCAGCATCGGGCGAAGCGCGCGCCAGGCGAGCTTGCCGTGGCCGGTTTCGCGCCGCGACGGGGCGCCGAAGCGGCCCACTTCACCGACCGAATAAGGCGGGAAGTTATAGTGCAGCATGAAGCGGCTGTAGGT
>JBDSGH010000008.1:0-3139 GCA_039919095.1 Sphingomicrobium sp.
CCAATTGCAGCCCGCGGCTCTTGCCGATCCAATTCTCTTGCATCAGCCGGACCTTGCCCGGCCAGTCGTCGAGCGTTCCGAGCCCGTCGAGCAGGTCCTCGGCGAAGTCGGTGATCTTGAGGAACCACTGGGCGAGCTTGCGCCGCTCGACTTGTGCGCCGGAGCGCCAGCCCTTGCCGTCGATCACCTGCTCGTTTGCCAGCACGGTGTGGTCGACCGGGTCCCAATTGACCTCGCTTTCCTTGCGGAACACGAGGCCGGCCTCCAGAAAATCGAGGAACAGCGCCTGCTCGTGGCCGTAATAATCGGGTTCGCAGGTGGCGAGCTCGCGGCTCCAATCGAGCGCGAAGCCCAAACGCTTCAACTGGTCGCGCATCGCCGCGATATTGGCCCGGGTCCACGTCCCGGGATGGACTTTGCGCTCCATCGCGGCGTTCTCGGCCGGCATCCCGAACGCGTCCCAGCCCATCGGGTGGAGCACTTCATGACCCTGCATCCGGCGATAGCGGGCGATGACGTCACCCATCGTGTAATTGCGGACGTGGCCCATGTGGATCCGCCCCGATGGATAGGGGAACATCTCCAGCACATAGGTCTTGGGCTTGGCGCTGTTGCTGTTGGCGACGAAGCTGCCGGCTTCGTCCCACCGCGCCTGCCAGCGGCGCTCGGCTCCAGCCGGGTCGAAGCGGCCGGTCATGGCCGGGCCGTCAGGGTCGGCCGTCATGCCACCCAGCTAGCCGCCGACGGCGGTGCGGCGAAGGTCGCGGGCGCGGGTCAGGATGATATCCTCGAGCTTCTGCACGGTCGCCGCCGCGACCGGCGCATCGACCCAGTTCCCGCCCTGGTTGACCTGACGCGAGGCGGCCACGCGCAGCGCATCGGCGCGCAGGTCCTGGTCCATGATCGCGACCGTCAGCTTGACCCGCTCGCCGGGCGAAGTGGGGTTGGTGTACCAGTCGGTGACGATCACGCCGCCGTTCGAGTCCGCCTGCAGCAGCGGCGCGAACGACACCGTGTCGATGGCGGCGCGCCACAAATAGCTGTTGACCCCGATCGTGGTCGTCCGCGAGGGCGCCAGCTGCGACGGGATATCGCGGTTGCGGGAGCAACCCGGCGTCGCCAGAGCGAGAATCGTAAGCGCGGCGGCAGTAAAGTGCAGGCGGGACATCGAAGTTCCTTGAAGCCAGGTGCGTCGGGGGGCGTTATAACGGTCGATGTTGCTCCGCAAGCATGTCCCGCTTCGGCGCAGGATTGTGGTGCATCGGCAACAGGGGGCTGGCGAATCGAATCGAGTCATGGAACCTTCAGGTAGCAATAGCTATATCGAGTCGTGAACAGGGAGTTCGCAACGGTGTTGAAACTGGGTCGGTCAACTTCAGCCAAGCTGGTCACGGCGTTTGCCGCGGCCGGTATTGTGCTGACTCCGGCCTTCGCAGCAGGCGAAACCAAGAAGCGTCCGCCGGCGGTTGCGGTGAGCTTCGACCCGGTTGCCAGCTTCACTCCGGCCAACGCCGATCCGCGACTCGCCGCCTCGTTCGCCGGGCGCAGCAACTCGCTGAGCGATTTCAAATTCACTCCGGCCGCGGCCAAGGGCCGGCCGTCGCAGGTCCGGGTCGCGATTCGCGCTCGGGCCGATGGCCCCGCGACCAGCGTCGCCGAGCCAGACACGACAGCCGTCGGCGTATTGACTCCGGCGAGCTATAATCTGGGCGTCGCGGTCGGCTGGCGCCGGTTCGCGGTTGCCGGCGACGTCGCCAAGTCCAAGGACGGCAATCCGGCGCTGGGCGGACGCGAGAGCGCTGCGCTGGGCGTGAGCTACTCGGTTAACAGGCGGCTCACCGGCCGGGTCCTCGCCAACGCCGAGCGCGGCGACGGACGCGCGCTGACCCCGCTACGCAAGGCCGACAATTATTCGCTAGACGTCGGCGGTGCTTACTCGCTCACTCGCAACATCGCTCTGACCGGCGGCGTCCGCTATCGCATCGACCGCGACAAGGCGACGGCGCTCAAGGACGATCGCCGCGACAGCCAGGCGGTCTACGTCGGCACCGCCTTCAAGTTCTGATCCGCGGTCGGTATCTGGCGCGATGAGCGCCGCCGACCGACTCCACGCCATCCGCACCGATATCGCCGCCGCGGCGAAGCTTGCCCGGCGCGATCCCGGCGACGTGACCCTGATTGCGGTTAGCAAGACTCGCACCAGTGAGGAGATCGAGCCGCTGATCGCCGCCGGCCAGCGCGATTTCGGTGAAAGCCGGGTCCAGGAGGCGCAGGCCAAGTGGCCGCCGCTGCTCGACCGTCATCCCGGGATCACCCTTCACGCCATCGGCCGGCTGCAATCCAACAAGGCGGCCGAGGCGGTGCGCCTGTTCGACGTGATCCACTCGCTCGACCGCGCCTCGCTGCTCGCCGCGCTGGTCAAGGAAGCGGACAGGCAGGCCCGCCACCCGAGTGTCTACGTCCAGGTCAATATCGGCGAGGAAGAACAGAAGGGCGGCTGCCCGATCGGTGAGGTCGGGGATTTGGTAGCGGCGGTGCGGGCGTCGCCGTTGCCGCTTGCCGGGCTGATGGCGATTCCACCCCAAGGTCTTGAGCCGTCACCCTTTTTCGCGCTGCTGGCGGAGCTTGCGCGGCGTCATGGCGTCACCGGGCTGAGCATCGGCATGTCGGCCGATTTCAAGCCCGCGGTGATGCTCGGCGCGACCGCGGTGCGGGTCGGAAGCGCACTGTTCGAGGATTAGTTCGTCATTGCGAGCGCAGCGAAGCGGTCCAAACTCTTCGCCTGAGCTGGATTGCGGCGTCGCTGCGCTCCTCGCATTGACGCCTAGGCGAGATGCCCGCTCTTGGTGCGCTTGACCGCCAGATAGTCGGCGTTGTGGGGGTTGGCCGGCATGTGGTGGGCGACCCGTTCGACTACTTCGATCCCCGCCTGCGCCAGTCCGGCCTGCTTGGCCGGGTTGTTGGTCAACAGCCGCACCCGGTCGATGCCGAGCGCGCGCAGCATCGCCGCCGCGCTGGCGTAATCGCGCTCGTCGTCGGCAAAGCCGAGCCGGGTGTTGGCCTCGACCGTGTCGAGCCCGCGATCCTGCAGCGCATAAGCGCGCAACTTGTTGGCGAGGCCGATGCCGCGGCCTTCCTG
>JBDSGH010000009.1:0-4464 GCA_039919095.1 Sphingomicrobium sp.
TTTCCTGCTGAAACGTCTTGCGATCGTCATCGCGCGAGGCGTCGAACACCGACAATCGGTCTCCGTCGGCCGCGACCGCGGTCACGCCGGCATAGGAATTGGGCAGGCGCGAAGTCTGCTTGCGCCACCCGGTGACCGAGGTCAGCGTACCGATGTTAAAGCTGTAGTCGATGTTGGCGTAGAGTCCGTTGACATTGATCCGCTGGTTGTCGCGCTGGAAGGTATCGTTGCGCAGCGTGATCCCGGCGTTGTCGAGCGGGTCGCTGCTGCGGTTAGGCGCCTTGATGCCAAGCAGGTCGGTCAGAAACGGCACCGTCCCGGTGTAAAGTTGATTCTCATTGACCGACGGCACGGTGCCGGATCGGTCGCGCAGGAACTCGTACTGGAACAGCGCCTTGAGGTTGGAGGTCGGCTGGACGAGCAGCTTGACGCGCGCATTGACCACATCCTTGCCGCCGACGTGCCCGTCGTCGAGGCAGCCCTGGACGCCATCGAATTTCGACGGGAAGTGCTCGTTCGCCGGAGTATCGGGGTCGTCGACGGTGAAGTTATTGACCGGTCCGTAACAGGCCTGGTTCTTGTAATAGCCGTGGTTCTTCTCGAAACCGCCGACGATCCGCAGCGCGGCGATTTCGCCGATCGGGATATTGACCGCGGCCTTGGCGGTGCGGGTGTTGAAACTGCCGTAGCTGACTTCGCCGTCGGCAAACATACTGCCGAGCTCGGGTCGCTTGGTGCGGACGGTCACCGCGCCGCCCGACGAGTTCTTGCCGAACAGCGTTCCTTGCGGCCCGCGCAGCACTTCGACCTGCGACACGTCGAACGTGTCGAGCAGCTGGGTTTGCACCGACGGCATGACGAAGTCGTCGACCAGCACCACCACCGGCGGCTCGAAGTAGACGATGATGGTGTTCTGGCCGACGCCGCGCATGGCGAAGCTGGCGGCGTTGAAGCCGGTAATCGTTTCAGCCGAGAAATTGGGCACATAGAGCGCGAGATCGCCGATGTTGTCGGGGCTCGCCTGGTTGATCAGATTCTGGTCGACCACCGACACCGCGATCGGGGTTCGCTGCAGCTTGGTCTCGCGCCGGGTCGCGGTAATCACGATGTCGCCAATGCCCTCGGCCGGCGCGGCCACTGCCTGGGGCTCGCTGACCTGCGCGGACTCAGCGGGAGCTTCGGCAACCGGTGCGGGCACCTGCGCTGGATCCTCCTGCGCGGGAGCTTCCGGCGGCGCGGTTTGCGCGACTGCGGGCGAGGCCAAAGCTGACAGCATCGCAAACGTGGCAACGGTCGCAAATAGATGATCGCGGCGCATCGAAGATTCCCCCTTGTTGCTCGGCCGTCGCAAGCGCGCTCACACGCAATCACGTCCCTGGCCTTCTCTCCGTCGCATTTGCTGACACAGCAGCGAATAACAATCAATCATGTTTGTTTTTTATTTGTAGTGCCTGGCTGCATTGATGCTCCGAATTGACCTAACAAAATCCAATTAAATGCGCTGGCTGCACCGCAGCGCAGGGCAGTCCGATGCGGAGCTATTGAAAAACAGTCATGATTGTTTTTTAAGGCGCCTTCGCACGCACACCAGGGAACGACTCGCCATGGGCTATGATTTCACCGGCTGGGACATTCACATCGGCCCGCCGCATCCGTTCAACGAGCGTGCGCCGGTGATCGACAACGGCACCCGGCGGTCAACTCCGCAGCGCTATTTCGACCCCGCCTTCATGCGCGCCGAGTGGGACCAGTTGTGGACCCGTACCTGGCTGTTGGCGGCGGTTGAGTCAGACCTTCGCGAGCCGGGCGATTTCGTGAAGTTCGATATCGGCGACGAAAGCTTCATCGTCGTCCGCGACCAAGACGGCGGTTATCGCGCGCACTATAATGTCTGCCCGCATCGCGGCAGCCAGCTGGTGCTGACCGAATTCGGCTCGATCAATCAGTTCACCTGCCCGTTCCACAGCTGGCAATTCGCGCTCGACGGGCACAATATCAAGATCACCGACCAGGACACTTTCGACCCCGACGTGCTGTGTCACGGCACCGACCTGACCAGCGTCCGCTGCGAGGCCGCGGCCGGCCTGGTGTTCATCACCATGAACCCCGATGCGCCGTCGCTGCGCGACTTCCTCGGCCCGGTCGCCGATCAGCTTGCGCTCTACGATATCGGGGCAATGAACGTCATTCACCACAAGCAGAGCGGGTGGGGCGCCAATTGGAAGGGGGGAGTCGACGCTTTTTATGAAATCTACCACCTGCATTCGGTCCACCCGCAGACCCAGGCGGTGATGGACGACCGGACGCAGATCGATTTATATCCCAATGGCATGAGCCGCCAATTCGTGCCCTTTGCTCAGCCCAGCCCGCGCTTTCCCGATCAGGTCGGGGTCAATGCCGGGATCAAGATGATGCTGTCCGACGCGGGCATCGACCCCGAAAGTTATGGCGGCACCGCGCAGGAAAGTCGCGCGGCGATCCAGTCGGCCAAGCGGGTCCGCGCTAAAAAGCATGGGCTCGATTATGACAAGTTCAGCGACACCCAGCTGAGCGACTCGACGATCTACGGCATCTTTCCCAACGTCCAGATTGGCTGCCATCCCGAAGCCGTGTTCATCCACCGCTTCCTGCCGCACCCGACCGAGCCTGAGCAATTCACCTATGACAACATCATCAGCTTCGCCCATGTCGACGCGCCGGGATACCGGCCGCCGGCGTGGATGGGGGTCGCGGATGAAGTCGACACCACCGGGATGATCCGGCCCGACGTGACCCGGGTGCCGTTTGGCGTGCCGCCCGAACTGGGCGAAGTGCTCGATCAGGATTCGGAGCTTCTGCCGATCGTCCAGAAAGGCGCGCGGTCGCGCGGCTTCCGCGGGCCCTTGTGGAGCTATCAGGAAGGGCGCCTGCGCCATTTCCACAGCGAGCTCGACCGCTACATCGCGGGGGAGAAATAATGGCCTACAGCTTCCTGTCCCGCTTTCGCATCAAGCCCGAGCGCGACGCCGAGTTCGTCGACCTGATCGCCGAGATGGAAGGCCATGCCGCGGCCGAGGCCGACACGCTCGCCTATAAATTCTACCGGCTCGACCAGGACGGCGGTTACGCGGTGTTCGAAAGCTTCGCCGACGAAGCCGCCGACAAGGCGCACCAGGCCAATCCCGCCAGCGCCCCGGTGATCGCCAAGATGATCGACATCATCGACGGCGGCTATCAACGCGAGATGCTCTACGACGTGTCCCGGACATGACCGAGACCATCAGCACGCTCGGCGCGATGCTGCGCAACAGCGCAGCGACTTATGCGGACAATGATGCTCTGGTGTTTCCCGACGGGCGCGAGACCCATGGCGAGCTCAACGCCGCCGCCCGAGGCTGGGCCAAGGCGCTGGTCGCGCTGGGCGTGCAGCCGGGCGAGAATGTCGGGATCCTGCTGACCACCCGGCCGGACTTTGTCGCCATCCTGTTCGGGATTGCGATGGCCGGCGCGGTCGCGGTCCCGGTCAACGCGCGCTACCAGCCGGGCGAGCTCGCTTATCTGGTCAAGGATGCCGACCTGGTGGTGATGGTGACCACCGGCAGGACCGCCGACAATCTCGATTTCGCGGACCGACTGCTGACCGCGCTGCCGTCGCTTGGCCAGGCCGGCGACGCGCTGCACCTGGCGCTGCCCGAAGCACCCAGGCTGCGCCAGCTCATCTGCGTCGATGAACCGTGCCCGGGCGGACTGATTAGCAAGTCGCAGGCGATCGCCGGCGGCGCCGCAATCGACGAGTCCGAAATCGACCGCCGAATCGACGCCACCGACCCGCAATCGATCGCGCTGATCCTCTACACCTCGGGCACCACCGCCCGCCCTAAGGGGTGCATGATCCGCCACCGCGGGATCGTCGGCAACAGCCGCAATCTCGGACGCCGCTACAAGATGCAGCCGGGCGACCGCTTCTGGTCGCCGCTGCCGATCTTCCATATCGCCGGAATCTTGCCGATGGTCGCCGTGATCGACCTTGGCGGAAGCTATCTGACCATTCCCAATTTCAACGCCGGCGTTGCGCTCGACATGCTCGCGCGGGAGAAAGCCACTCATGCATTCCCATGCTTCGTGACCATCATGCAGGACCTTATCGAGCATCCCAAATTTGCCACGACCGACCTCAGCAGCGTGCGCCTGATGAACAGCAATTTCGCGGTTCAACCCGACTGGATCCGCGAGAAGATGATGAAGGCGATGCCGCACACCATTCAGGTCGGCACCTATGGGCTGACCGAAGGTTCGGGGACGATCTGCACCAGCCGCCCGGACGACCCGTATGAGCTACGCGTTGGTCGGCTCGGTGTCCCGCTCGACGAATGGGACGTGAAAATCGTCGACATCGAAAGCGGCCGGGAATGCGGCGTCGGCGAGCAAGGCGAGATCGTCGCGCGCGGGCCGAACATGTTGGCCGGCTATTACAACGCGCCGGAC
>JBDSGH010000010.1:0-6168 GCA_039919095.1 Sphingomicrobium sp.
GCCGCGCTGACCAGCGGCCTGTCCTATCAGTTCAGCCCCCGGTTCGGCATGTTCGGCTTCGGACGGTACGAGCGGTTGGTCGGCGACGCCGCCAAATCGCCAATTGTCCGCGAGCTTGGTTCACGCAACCAGCTGTCGGGCGGCCTGGGCCTGAGCTACACGTTCAATATCCAGCGCTGACGCTCGACCCGGCCTCGGGTCAGTCGCCCTGGCCCGGGTCCGGCGTGAAATATTTCTCGAACTTGCCCTCTTCGCCCTTATGCTCGTCGGCGTCGGCCGGGCTGTCTTTCTTGCGCGTGATGTTGGGCCACGACGCGCTGAAATTGGTGTTGACCTCGAGCCACTTCTCTAGCCCGCTTTCGGTGTCGGGCAGGATCGCCTCGGCCGGGCACTCGGGCTCGCACACGCCGCAGTCGATGCATTCGTTGGGATTGATGACGAGCATGTTCTCGCCCTCGTAGAAACAGTCGACCGGGCAAACCTCGACGCAGTCCATATACTTGCACTTGATACAGGCGTCGGTGACGACATAGGTCATGGCGGTCTTATGCTCCCTTTGCCCGGTTGATCGCTAGGTCGGAGTGGTTTCCCCGTCAACGCCCAGCTCTTGGTAACAGGTCCTGGCCTCGGCGGCAGGGCCGCGCCTGACGGGTAACGCAAGCACCCTCAGCACCCGCACCTGTTCGCCCAACGGCAACGCGATCACGCTCCCGAAGCGGACCGGTTCGCTGGCTTTGACGACCCGCTTGCCGTCGATCCGGACGTGGCCGCCGTCGATCACCGCCTGGGCCAGGCCGCGACTCTTCACCAGCCGGATGCAGTGCAGATAGCGGTCGATCCGCAAGGCTCTAGCGCTTGAGCCCGGCGAGCGCCGCGAAGGCATGGCTGGCGGGCTTGCCGGGGTCGGGCTGGCGCGCCCGTCGCCCGCGCCACCGCCAAGCGTCGCCGGCGCGGGCGAAACCGATCTCGGACATCAGCTTGCCGATGCCCTCCTCGCCGAGCCCGACCGAGGTCGCCAGCGCGCGATCGACCGGGTCGCTGCCGCCGGCCGCGCGGACCTTGTGGGCATGGCTTGCAAGGCGGTCGGCAAGGTCGATGCGGAGCCATTCGCGGCCGAGCCGGCGGTACGCCTGGCAGGCGCCGCGCGGGTCGGCGTCCGCGCCCAGCACCGCAGCGCCGGCCGCCGGCAGGGTCGGCATCGGCTGGCCCGAACGCACCGCGCCAAGCGCCGCCCGCCAGCGTTGCGCAGCCGGCTTGAGCAGCGTTGGAACGAACAGGTCGAGCGGGCCGAGCCGGACGTGAAGGCGGTGCAGCGCCTGGCGGTCGGCCTGCTCGAGCGCGGCGATCGACGCGATCATTGCCCGCCGCGGCGCCACTCCGCCGGCATCGGCCAGCATCGCGCACAGCGCCCGCACGCCGGGCGAACTGGCGGGGTCGGCGGCGGCGTCGGCGAGCAGCTTGAGCGACCGCAACTGGTGGCCGATCGAACGCTCGGTCCACGCTTCGAGCCGGCCGCGCAGCGCGGCCCGGCTCGGCGCCGACAGGCGGTCGAGCGCGCGACTGGTGCGCAGCGCCGGCTCGAGCAGCGAGCGGCCAGGTGCAAGCCGCGCCAGGACATGGCCCTGCCAGCCGACTCCAGCCCGGCCGTCGCTATCGGTGACCAGCTCGAATGCGCTGTCGGGCGCGTCGAGCAGCGCCTTGGCGCGTCGGTCGAGTTCTTCGCCCAAGCGGCGCTCGGCGGCCGCCAGCAGTAGCCGTTTGTCGGCCAGGCGGGCAGTCGGATCGACCCGGAAATCGAACCCCGCAAGATGGCCGATCGGCTCGGGCCCGACGCTCACTTCGCCGTCGGCCGCGACCGTCACCGGCAGCGCGTCGCTGCCGCGCGCGCCGATGTCGCGGACCAGCACCGCGGTGCGGCGGTCGACGAAGCGCTGGGTCAGGCGCTCGTGGAGTGCGTCGCTCAGCCGGGCTTCGACCTCCATCGTCCGCTCGGCCCATTTGCGCGGGTCGGCCAGCCAGTCGGACCGGTGGGCGATATAGGCCCAGCTGCGCACGCCGGCGAGGCGGTCGGCGAGGGCCTCGATGTCGCCCGAAACATTGTCGAGCCGCGCCACCTCGGCCGCGAACCATTCGTGCGGGATATGTCCGCCCTCGCCGATGTAGCCGAAGATCCGGCGGACCATGCGCGCGTGGTGCATCGGCCCGACCTTGCGGAAATCGGGCAGGCCGCACGCCGCCCACAGCCGCCGGGCGATGGCGCCGCGCTTGGCCATCACCGCCGGGTCTTCGGCGATCAGCTTCAACACCGCGAGGTCGACCGCCAGCGGCGCCGAGCGCAGCAACGGATCGCCGCTCGGCGCCTCGAGGCTGGCGATGAGCGTCGCGACACTGCTGAAGTCGAGCTCCGAGCTGCGCCAGTAAAGGTGGTCGAGCGGGCGGAAGCGATGATCCTCGATAGCGTTGATCTCTTCGTCGCTGAATGCCGCGCCGCCGTCCCCGCCGAGGCCGAGCGTGCCGAAGCTGCCGTCGCGCTGGTGACGCCCGGCGCGGCCGGCGATCTGGGCCATTTCGGCGATCGTCAGCCGGCGATCGCGGCGGCCGTCGAATTTCTCGAGCCCGGCGAAGGCGACGTGGTTCACGTCCATGTTGAGACCCATGCCGATGGCGTCGGTGGCGACCAGATAATCGACCTCGCCGCGCTGGAACATCGCCACCTGGGCGTTGCGCGTGGCCGGCGATAGCGCGCCCATCACCACCGCCGCGCCGCCGCGGAAGCGGCGCAGCATTTCGGCCAGCGCGTAGACCTGCTCGGCCGAGAAGGCGACCACGGCCGAGCGCGGCGGCAGGCGCGACAATTTGGTCCCGCCGGCATAGCGCAGGGTCGAAAAGCGCGGCCGGCTGACGATCTCGGCCTCGGGCAGCAGTTCGCGGATCATCGGCTTGAGGCTGTCCGAGCCGAGGATCAGGGTCTCCTCGCGGCCGCGCGCGCGGAGCATGCGGTCGGTGAACACATGGCCGCGCTCGGGGTCGATGCCGAGCTGGGCCTCGTCGATCGCGGCAAAGGCGAAATCGGCCGGCAGGTCGCCGCGCTGGCCGTCCGTGCCATCGGTGACCGGCATGCTTTCCGCCGTGCACAGCACGTAGCGCGCCTGGGGCGGGACGATCCGTTCCTCGCCGGTCAGCAGCGCGACCTGCTTGGCGCCTTTCAAGGCCACCACCCGGTCGTAGACCTCGCGCGCCAGAAGGCGCAGCGGGAACCCGATGACGCCCGACGAGTGGGCGCACATCCGTTCGATCGCAAGGTAGGTCTTGCCGGTGTTGGTGGGACCGAGAATCGCCCGAACCGGTGCTTGGTCGCGCCGCGCCATGACCGTGAATGTGGCAGCGCGGGACCAAAGCGCAAGGTTCGAGCGGCGCGATTTAAGGGCGTCTTAACCTTGATTGCCGATGGTGGCCGTCACTGGGGAAGGTTTTTGGCCAATACGCATCCATTTCGGGCGGGGAGAGCCGTCACGCCGGCGCTTCGGTCGGGCTTCGCGCCCGTGCCGTGGCGCCCGGCGGGCGTGCTTGCTTTGCTGTGCAGCGGCGTCGCAATGGCCGCGCTGCCGCGCGCCGGTGCGGCGGCCGGGCCCGAGGATTATCAGTGGCAGGCGCTGACCATCGCCCCGCTCTCCACTGGCGGACGGACCGGTCTGCGGCTGGTCGCGACCGAGGCGGTCGAGCCGATCGACGTTGCGCCCGACCGGCCGCAGGTCGAGCTGGCGATGACGCTCGGCACCGGGGACTCGATGCGCGCTTTATTGACCCGCGCCGGCGCCGCTTATGCCGACGCCGGCAATGCCGCGGCGCTGATCGCCGGGGCGGCTCCGGCAATCGCTCCGGGGACCCGGGTCGCAGTCGTGCTTGGCCCGCGGAACGGGGCCGGCCGCCCGGTCGAGCAAGTTGGGCTGCGGGCCGGGCTGGCGATGAATTTGCAAATCCGCCGCGGCGGCAATGGCGCGCTGCAATTGGTCAAGCAGCCGATCGCGCTCGACACCCGGCCGCTGCGCGTTCGTGGCCGCGCCGGGGCGGGGCTGTACTGGTCGCTGCGCGCGGCCGGCGTGTCGCCCCAGTCGGCCGCCGAATATCTCCGCGCGCTGGCGACCGAGATCGACGTCGGCAGCGAGATCGGGGCTGACGACCGCTTCGACCTGGTCATCGCCAGCAGCCGCGCCGCGACCGGCGAGCGCCAGACCGGCCCGTTGCTCTATGCCGGCATCGACCGCAGCGGCGCGCGCGACCTGCAATTGCTCAAATGGTCGGCCAACGGCCGGTCCGGATGGATCGACGCGGCCAATTTCGGGCGGCAGACTGCGGCCGCTATGATGTGGCCGGTGGTCGGTCGGATCACGTCGGGCTTCGGCTATCGCTATCATCCGATCCTGCACTTCGCCCGGCTCCACAAGGGGATCGACTTCGGCGCCCGCTGGGGCAGCCCGATCGTCGCCGCCGCCGACGGCCAGGTGTCGCGCGCCGGCTGGGCCGGGGGTTATGGCCGCCAGGTGCGCATCGTCCACGCCGGCGGCATCGCCACCAGTTACTCGCACATGAGCCAGATCGCCGCCCAGCTCGGTAGCTTCGTCCGCCAGGGACAGGTGATCGGCTATGTCGGCTCGTCGGGCCTGTCGACCGGCCCGCACCTCCATTACGAAGTCTATCGCGCCGGCCAGGCGGTCAATCCGATGAGCGTTCGCTTCGCCGGCGCCACCGCCGCCGCCGACGGCACCCAGGTCGCCGCCTTTAAGGCGCGGCTCAAGGCGCTGCTGGCGGTCGGGACCAAGCGCGGCTGACGCGCTCTTTGCGGACAATGGTGGAGCCGCTAGGCTAGCGGGCTGACCCGAAAGCTAACATTGATTGCACACCGGCACCTGGGCGACGATTGGCGCTGGGTGGCGCTATTGGCCGCGCTCACCGGGATCCAGTTGGTGTGGTGGGCAATCGCCTGGAGAGCCGGCGCCGCGCCCTTGCCCTACGTCGGCCTGTACCTTGCGGTTGCGCTTGGCGGAGTAAGCGTGGCGCGCGTGCTGGCGGGACTGGTGCGGCCGCGGGGGCAGTGGGCGCGATGGCCGGCGCCGCTGATCGGCGCAGTGCTGGTCGGGCTTGGCGCAAGCCTGTTCCTGCCGCTCAAATACGCCATCCCGAGCCTGGTCCCGTTCTGGCTCGATGTGCCCCTCGCCGCGGCCGAGCGCAGCCTGTTCGGAACCGACCCGTGGCAGCTGCTCGACCGCATCCTCGGCCGGGCGATCGTGCCGGTCGACCGGGTCTATGGCCTGTGGCTGCCGACCCAGTTGCTAGGGCTGTTCCTGGTCATGATCCAGGCGCCATCGCCGGCCAAGTCGCGCGCGCTGATCGCTTACGGCCTGGCCTGGTTCGCGCTCGGCGTGGCGGCCGCAATGCTGTGTTCGTCGGCCGGGCCAATCTTTTACGACCGCTTGTTCGGCGGCGGTCGGTTCGCCCTGCTCGACGCTGCGCTGCGCGATCGCGGCGCGTGGGTGGTGGTGGCCGAATCCGATGCGATGTGGAAGGCGTTCGCAACCCGCACACCGAGCCTGGTCGCGGGGATTTCGGCGTTTCCGTCGATGCACGTCGCGATCAGCCTGTGGCTTTATCTCGCCGCCCGCACTCTCGCTCCGCGAGCGGCGCCGCTGGCCGGGGCCTATTTCCTGTTCATGTGGATCGCATCGGTCCAGCTTGGCTGGCATTATGTCGGCGACGGCCTTGCTGGCGCTGCGGGCATGCTCGGACTATGGCTGCTGGCCGGCCCACTCGACCGGGTCCTCGCGGAGCAGATCGACCGTCACCGCGTTGATAGCAAAGCAATTTCCATTAGCGAGCCATAGTGATCAAGCAATTCAAGCGCCGGTACCTCGACCTCGTCGGATCGATCTACGTTTACAACGAACATCGCGGATACACCGCGATCGATCGGGTGCTTGAGGCTGTGCGGCTGCGCTGGCCGGACGATCGTTCGCTGATCGCACTGGTCGAGAAGCACCGCGCCGACGAGCGCAAGCATTATCTGATGTTCAAGAACTGGTTCGAGCGGCGCGGCGTGATGCCGCTCGCGGTCGACCGCACCTGCGGCCATATCGACCGCTTCGTCGGGATCATGTTCGGCGCCAAGATCGA
>JBDSGH010000011.1:0-3290 GCA_039919095.1 Sphingomicrobium sp.
CTCGAGCGCGAGGCCGAGGGCAATGTCTCGTTCCACATCACCGAAAGCGCCGACAAGGACGCGTTCGAAGTGGCCGGCCGCGGCGAGCTGCAATTGGGCGTGCTGATCGAAACCATGCGCCGCGAAGGCTTCGAGCTGTCAATCAGCCGCCCGCGGGTGCTGTTCCGCGACGCTCCCGAGGGCGGCCGCGAGGAGCCGTACGAGACGGTCGTGGTCGACGTGGACGATGCCTACGCCTCGACCGTCGTGTCCAAGATCCAGCTCAGGAAGGGCGATCTGACCGAGCAGCGCCCGTCGAGCGGCGGCAAGACCCGCCTGGTGTTCTCGGCCCCGAGCCGCGGCCTGATCGGCTATCACGGCGAATTCCTGTCCGACACCCGCGGCACCGGTATCATGAACCGGCTGTTCGAGCGCTATGGCCCCTACAAGGGGACGATCGAAGGGCGCCAAACCGGCGTGCTGATTTCCAACGCCGCCGGCAAGACCGCGGCCTACGCGCTCAACACGCTCGAAGATCGCGGCGCGTTGATGGTCTCGCCCGGCGAGCAGGTCTACGAAGGGATGATCGTCGGCGAGAACGCCAAGCCCGAGGATCTCGAGGTCAATCCCTTGAAGGCCAAGGCGCTGACCAACTTCCGCGTATCCGGCAAGGAAGACACCATCCGCCTGACCCCTCCCAAGCGGCTGACGCTCGAGCAGGCGATCGCCTACATCGACGAAGACGAACTGGTCGAAGTCACGCCCAAGACCATCCGCCTGCGCAAGCGCCACCTCGACCCGCACGAGCGCAAGCGCGCCAACCGCGCCAAGGCGGCCTAACGCGCCGCCGCCGCGCGGTTCGCCTGGCGGAGCGCTCGCAACAGGCTCGGGCTGTCGGCCGAACCCAAGTCGGCGATGCGCCACCCGGCGCCGGTCAGCACGAGGCTCAGCCTCACCTCACTGGCCTCTTTGGGTCCGAGCGTGACGTGCACCCGCGCGCTCGCCGCACGCGCGCTCGGCCGGCGCAGGCTGAGCACCCGGGCGGTGATCCGCTGATAGTCCTGGCAGTCGCACAGCGGGTCGCCGTCGAGATAGCCGACCTCGCCCTTGTCCAGGCGCCGGTCGGTCCGGATCGCGGCCGCCAGCTCGGGCGCGAACAGCCGCTCGAGCCGGTCGAGCGGGCGGTAATCGCGGCTCCGGTAGCCGGCGTAGATCCGGCCGATGAACTGCTGCGGGGTTTCGGCCGGCTGGGCCGCGGCCAGCGCCAGTGCGAACAGGATCATCGCTTGGGTTCCTCAATCCGGCTGGGGGCAGTCTACTTCGCCGCCGCCGCCGCCAACAGCCCTTGATCTGCAACGTTGGTCGACGGTTCAAGGCCGCTTGTCGTTGGGGCGTTGCCGACCGGGAAAGCGCAGCGGCAGGCTATCACCCTGCCATCGCCGCTACCTCCCACAGCTAGCAGAACAGGTCGGATCCATGACCCTCAGCCGCCGGCAATTCCTCCAGACCAGCGCCGCGATCGGCGCTTCGCTCGCCTGGGCGGGCTCGGCCAAGGCGTCGCGGACCCGCTGGCGCGAACGGCGCGAACACTATCCCGAAGGCGTCGCCTCGGGCGATCCGGCACCGGACAGCGTGATGTTGTGGACCAGGCGGCCGTTCGATCATGGCGATCGCCATGTCCTGACCGTCGAAATCGCCGAGGACGAAGGTTTTCGCCACGTCGTCGCCCATGCCCCGGCGCCGGTCTCGGCATCGTCCGACTGGACCTGCCGGGTGCTCGCCGGCGGGCTCAAGCCGGGCCGGGTCTATTGGTATCGCTTCACCGACGCCGACGGCAACGGCAGCCGCATCGGCCGGACCATCACTGCGCCCAAACCCGACGATCCGCGCCCCGTCAATTTCGCTTTCGTCAGCTGCCAGAGCGTCAACGAGGGCAAGCTCAACGCCTTTCGCCGGATGATCTTCGAGGATGCGCGCGCCGCCCCCGCCGAGCAGCTCGGCTTCGTCCTCCACCTCGGCGATTTCATTTATGAGGTGGTCGAATATCCGGACGAGGTGAAGACCCGCTACGACCGCATCATCTACGATGTCGGGCGCATTCCGGACGGCGGCAAGGTCAGCAATTTCCATTACCCGCTGACGCTCGACGGCTACCGCGTGGTCTATCGCGGCTATCTCGCCGATCCCGATCTCCAGGACGCCCGCGCGCGCTGGCCGTTCGTCAGCATGTGGGACAATCACGAATTCTCGTGGCAGGGCTGGCAGAGCATCCAGCAGGCCGGCGGCCCGCCGCGCCCGGGACAGAGCATCAAGGTCGCCGCCAACCAGGCCTGGTTCGAATATATTCCGGCGCGCGTGGCGGCGCCGAGCGGGTCGCTGGACACCTTCGGGCCGCCCGCGGTCAAGGACGTTGCGATCGAGCATTGGGACGACCACGGCCTTGGCCAGGAGCCCAACAATCTGATCGCGATCAACAGCCTGAAGGCCTATCGGGCGTTGCGCTACGGCCGCCATCTCGACCTCATCATCACCGACCAGCACAGCTATCGCAGCGCCGACCCGTTCAGCGACGATTCCTTGAACAAGCTCGGCGATTGGGGCGCGTTCGGCGGCATGTTCCCGGACGCCCTGCAACAGGTGCTCGACGGCGGGCGCGCGTTCAATGGCGGCAAGCCACCGGCCGAGCTGGTGTTCGGCGATTCTCGAATCCCCAATCCGCAAAAGGATGCGCCGCCCCAGACGATCCTCGGCGCCGAGCAGAAAGCGTGGTTCAAGGACCAGCTCAAGCGCGCCACCGCGACCTGGAAGATCTGGGGCAATTCGCAGGGCACGCTCGACTCGCGCGCCGACCCGCAGAACCTCCCGGCCGGCTTCGCCAAGCCGTGGCCCGCCGGCTTCGCCAATCTCGGTGGCGGCGATCACGCCACCGCCTTCATCGAACGCAGCGAAATCTACGATCTGGTGCGCGATGCCGGGATCACCGGTTTCGCCATCGTCTCGGGCGACCGCCACAGCTTCTGGGCGGGTTATGCCGCGGCGCAGCTGCCGCCGGCCAAATATCAGCCGGTCGGCCTGAGCTTCGTCGGCGCCTCGCTCGTCAGCCCGGGGACGATGGAGGCGCTCGAGCACCGCCCGCCCGCCAAGTTCCCGCAGCGCGAACTGTATCTGGTCGACCGGCCGGGCGCGGCGAAACCCGACTGGACCCACAATATGCTGATCAAGCACGGCGTCCGCTCGTGCCTCGAATATGCCAAATCGTTCGACCTGCCGCGCGCCCGCGCTTTGTCCAATCCCGACCTCGCGCCGCATCT
>JBDSGH010000012.1:0-10300 GCA_039919095.1 Sphingomicrobium sp.
GGCGGCGACGTGCTGGTGACGCCGGGCCGCGTGCTGATCGGGCGGTCGGCTCGCACCGACGCGGCCGGGGCGGCGGCGCTGGTGCACTGCTTGGCGAGGTTGGGCCGTAAAGCCGAGGTGGTCGAGCCGCCGCGCGGCGTGCTCCATTTGAAGACCGCTTGCTCGCTGATCGACGACGAGACCGTGCTGGCGACCCCGGCGCTGGCCCGAACCGGCATGTTCGGGGGGTTGCGGCAGATGGTCACGCCCGACGGCGAAGAGGGCGCCGCCAACGCGCTACGGATTAACGATGTGCTGCTGGTTGGCGCCGGTTATCCGCGGACGATCGACCTACTGGGCTCGCTCGGCTTTGCTGTCATGCCGCTGGACACAATGGAGATCGGCAAGCTCGATGCGGGGTTGTCGTGCCTGTCGCTGCGCTGGCTTGACCGGGCGGCGCCCTAGGCCGAGGGCAAGGTCAGAGTGAAGCGCGCGCCGAGGTTGGGCGCGCTTTCCAGATTGATGTCGCCGCCCATCGAGCGCGCCAGGCGGCGCGAGATGGCCAGCCCGAGCCCGGTGCCGCCTTCGTCGGCATTGGCCCGCTCGAACCGCTCGAAAATCCGCTGCTGGTCGACCGGCGCAATGCCCGGCCCTTCGTCCGACACGATCACCGAGGCGATCCCGACGGTCAGGTCGAAGCGCAGGGTGACGGTCCCCGAAGCGGGCGAATGACGCACCGCATTGCCGATCAGATTGACGAGGATCTGGATCACCGCCCGCTCCTCGCCGCTGGCCGGCAGCGCCTTGTTGAGCTCGTTGACGATCTTGACCCCGCGCGCTTCGGCCGACGGCTCGAGCAGAACCACCGCCTCGGCCGCGAGCGCGGCCAGATCGATCGTCCGATGGCCCTGCCCCGGCTCTTCGCTCATCGAGTGAATAACCGACAGCAAGTGCCTGGCAGCGGCCGAAATATCGCTGGCATAAGCGGCATAATCGCTGCGCAATGGGCCGTCGGCGCGATCGGCGATGCGCTCGGCGCAATCGATGATCCGGTCGAGCGGCGAGCGCAGCGCCTCGTTGAGCGCTTCGTCGATTGCCGCGAGTGGCGGCTGGACCTGGTGGGCGGCGCCATTGCCATTGGCGGTGGCGCGTCCGGCGAAACCGGCGAAATCACCGTCGGCGGCGAAGATCACGTCGCCGCTGAGCGACAGCACCACGCCCGGATCGCCGTTGCGGGCGCGGGCCGGCTGAGCCGAGAAGCCGTGGCGCGCGGCAAGCGCCGCGACCAAGGGCATTTCGCCCGAATCGTCTTCCTCGAGCCGGAACAGGCGCATCAGCGGCTGGCCGACCAGGTCGGAGGGTTCGGCGCCGAGCCGTTCGGCGAGCGAAACCGAGACCGACGTCAGGCGCAAATCCTCGTCCGCCGCCCATTCGCCGGCTTCGGGCGCGGCCTGGGTCTCGCTGTCGCCGCCGAGCAGAGTGGCAAGGCGCGGCGACGGTGCCGGCCGCGCGGTCCAGCCTTCGAGCGTCAAAGTGACCTCCTCGCCTTCGGGGACAGCCCGGACCCACAGGTCGATGTCGTGGTTGGCGCCGGCCGCGACCGCCGGGCGCGAGACCGGAATCCCGAGCTTGCGGGCGAGCCGGGCAACCGCCGCGACTTGCGGCAGAGCGAGCGTTGCGCCGATGCTCGAGCCGGCCTCCATCTGCAGCGTCGCAAATTCGGCGTCGGCCGCGATCAGGCGACCGGCGCGGTCGACGCGGCCCATGATCGCCCGCGGTTCAGAAGGTGCGCTGGCCATCATCATCCTGTCCAAGCGCAGCCAGTGCCGCGCGATACGAGGGGTCGAGCCGGAGCCATTCGCGGGTCGAATCGACTTCCTGCTGAGTGATTGCGTCGAACCCGGCGATGGCCCGGCCGGCGTCGGCGATTTCGAGCAGGTCGCCGGGCCCGGCGAGCAGCCGCGCGGCAAGCCCGCGCGAAACGCCCGCCATGCGCATCAGCAGCATCAGGGACGAGCCCTCACCGCCGAGCAGCAGGTTGAATGCATCCTCGCCATTGATCGCGGCGCGGCGCGCCAGCGCTTCGGCGACCAGCACCGCCTCGCCGTCACCGGCGGCGGCGGCGATAAAATCTTCCTCGAGCCGCCCCTGCTCATCGAGCAGGCGGATCAGCGCCGCAGCGAGCGCTTCGAGCCGCTTGTTCTCGTCGTGGCGCGCGAGCAAGGCCGAGCTGGCGACGGCCAATTGGCGGTCGGCTTCCTGCTTGTCGAGCGTGACCATCAGCCGCTGGCGGAGACCGGCACTGACGATCTGGGTCAGCACCACCGCGGTCTCGGCCGGGAGATCGTCGAATTCGAGGCGCGGCTGGCCGAAGCGATCGCGGCGCCTGCCGCGGGCAAGGATCAGGGCCATCGCCGCCGCCGAAATCGACGCGCTCTCGTCGCTCACCAGGGTTTGCAGGACGCGTCCGTCGCGGCCGGCGTTGCGCGCCTTGACCGCGCTCGTAATCTGCTCCTCGTCGGCGCGGTGGAGCAGCACTTCGATCAGCCGCGGCTGGTCGAGCAGGCCGCTTGCGCGAAGCTCGGCGATCAGTTCGCTATTGTCCTCATCATTGGCGACCGCCGAGCGGGCCGGAAGCGCCGCCCGGATCTCGTCGGCGATGTCCGAGACCAAACCGTGGAGCATGGCGGTCATCACCGCCCGCTTCTGCTCGTTGAGCCGCTGATCGGGGTCGAGGAAGAAGTCGAGCCGGACGGTCGACAGCCGGTCGCGCCCGGCGCTTCGCGCGGGTGCAACCATCCGGTCGGCTGCCGGGGCAGCTATCGGCCATTCCTCTGGAACCATATCGATCGCGTTAATTGGCTCCAGCTAACGTGGCGTCAATTGGTTGTGATGCGATGGTGCCAATGTTGGACATAGAAGAATGAGCCGGCGGCGTAGAGCGCCAGCGCGACCAGGCACGGCGCCCACTGCCCGGCGATCGCGAACGGGACCGCCGCCAGGATCGCGTTACGCCGCGAGAACAGCCACACCTGCCCCGGCAGTTCGTCATGCCCCTGCTCGATCCGCGCTGCTTCGGCGAAGGCGACGACGGTGACCGCCGTGGCGACCGAGCCCCAGCCGCCGCCGTGCTGGAACAGCCGCCAGCCGAGTGCGAGCAGCGCCAGCCCGGCCGCCGGCCATAGCAGTCGCCCGCTGATCGAGCGCGGCGGCAACGGTCGCAGCCGCAGCGCGGCAAGCCGCCGGGCAACGAGGTCGAGCGGGGTCGACAGCGCCAGCAACCCGATCGCCGGGCCCAGCCAGCCGCGCGTGAAGGCGAACGCCGCCGCCACGGTCAGCGTCAACGCGCTCCAGATCAGCCATTGCGGCCGAACCGAGGTGTCGAGCAGCCGTTCGGTCGAGAATTCCTCGATCACCGGCAGCACGAAGCGGCTCGCCCAGTCGTTGCGGACGCCGCGCGACGAGGCGATCAAGCCGCGCTCGAACTCGCCCAATTGCTCGGCGCTCTCGGCCAGCATCGGCTCGCCGGTCGAGGCCACGCGGACCCGCAAGGCGCCATCCTGCAGCGCGCGCCGGAGCAAGGTCGACTGGAGGTCCCAATCGCCCAGCATGGCGGCGGTGGCGCCAAGCGTGCGACCGTTGATCAGCGCCACTCCGGCCCAGCGGCTGGAGGCGTCGATCCGTTCATGATTTTCATGCGGTTCGTCGTCGGGCACGGTCGCCACCGCCGGTTCGGCCTCCTCGGCGAGCTGGGCGAGCAAATCCGCCGGAGCGGCAACTCCGTCACCGACCAGCAGGATCAGCGAACCGGCCTCGAACCGGCTCGCGGCTTCATTGCCGTCGCTTACCGGGATTACCGGCAGGCCGTCGACGCGCAGCCGCTCGAACGCTTCGTACAGCGCCGGCGGGACGCGCTCGACCAGCACGACGATCGGCGCGGCGCCGGCGGCAGCGACGCAGCGTGCCTGATATTCGAACAGAGTCCGGCCGGCCAGCGGGAGCAAGGCGCGCAGCTCGCCCGAGCCGTTTTCCTGATAGGCCCCGATCAGGGCGCCGACCGCCATCCTGCCTTTTTCCCCTCCCCTTTTCGGCCGCTTCGACAGCGGTCCGCTGGACGCCCTCTCTAATCGCTTTCTTGCCGAGACAAAGATGGTAAACTGCACCACCATGAACCCACGCACCCAACGCGCCGAACTGCCGCCCGCCGAGCACCAACGGGCTGCGGGCGACCCCTTGCACCCCGATTCGAGCGCGTCGCGCGACGCGCTGGCGCCCGACCCGGACCATGGCGAACGCTGGGACGACGTCGCCGCCGAACGCCCGGTCCGAGCATCGGGCGGCCGCGAAGTGCTCGGCGCTGCGCTGGTCCTGCTGGCGGTGGTGTGGATGGCGTACACCGCCTGGTCGGCCGGGCGCGTGCTGGCCGGCCAGCCGCTGACTTCGCCGATTCTGGCGCAATGGGTGGCGATCGCCGCCGGTCCGCTGGCGCTGCTCGGGCTGGCGTGGATCATGTTCGGCCGCACCCGCCGGCGCGAGGCCGAGCGCTTCACCCAGTCGGTGATCGCAATGCGCCACGAGAGCCAGTCGCTCGAAGCGTTGCTCGAAGTGCTGTCGCAGCGGATCGAGGACAGCCAGTCGTCGCTGGTCATCATGGCCGAGCGGCTGATGCGGCTAGGCGACGAGACCACCGGCAAGATGGGCACCATCACCAACCAGCTCGACCTGTCATCCGACCGGCTCGGCCGCCATGGCCAAGCGCTCGACCGGGCCGCCGAATCGGCCCGCACCGACATCGCGCTGCTGCTCGACGATTTGCCCCGGGCCGAAGCCACCAGCCGCGCCATCTCCGAGCAATTGCGCGGCATCGGAAGCGAGTCGACGGCGCGCACCGCCGACCTCGAGCTGCAGGTCGCGGCGCTCGCCGACCGCACCCAGGAAGCCGACCGGCTGGTCGCCGCGACGTCGCAGCGGCTGGTCACGCATCTGACCCATATCGAAAGCGCCGGAGCGGCAGCGGCAGCCCGCGTCGGCGAGGCGGAATCGAGCTTCTCGGTCGCGCTCGACACGCTGCTCGAGCGTACCGCGGCGACGCTGGACGGCATTCGCAGCGGGATCGACGCGCAATCGGCCGCGGTGTCGGCCCTGGTCGACCACGCCTCGGCCGGGATCGGGCGCGCCGGAATGGAAGCGGCCGATGTGCTCGGCCTCAAGATCGGCCAGGCCGGGGCATCGCTCGACGGGCTGTCGGCGCGGGTCGCCGAGCAGCAACGCGAATCGCAGCGCATGTTCACCGAGATCGACAGCGGGCTGACCCTGATCGGCGAGCGCTTCGCCGAACTGTCCGAGCATGGCGACGATCGCGCCAATCATTTCCTCGGCTCGCTCAGCCGGGCCCGGGCCGAGCTCGACACGCTGGCCGAGCAGGCCGGGTCGCAGGACCAGTCGATCGAGGCGCTGGCCCAGCGCACGGCCGCGCTGCGCCAGGGGATCGACCAGCTCACCCGCGAAATCCGCGAGGGCCTGTCGGGCGCGATCGGCGATGCCGAAAGCGGCGCCGAACGCGTGCTTCGGGTGACCGAGAGCGCCAAGCCGGAAATCGGCTGGATGCGCGACGCCGCGATCGAGGCGGCGACCCAGATCAGTGCCAGCGGGACCGGCATCGCCGACCAGCAGGACCGCTTCGCCGCCCTGCTCGCGCTGATCGACGACGGGGTCGGCAAATCGGGCACCCAGCTGGCTGAACTGACCACCGCTTTGACCGAAGCGCAGGGCGAAGCGACGCGCCTGACCGCCGAAACCGGGCCGGCGCTGGTCGCCGCCTTGCTCCAGGTGCGCGAAGCCGCGGCCCACGCCGCCGAGCGCGCTCGCGAAGCGATCGAGGACATCATCCCGCAAAGCGCCGGCAAGCTGTCCGACGCCACCCGCGAAGCGCTCGAGACCGCCATTCGGGAAGGCATCGAGGACCGGCTGCGCGGCGTCGAAGCGGTTGCCGCGCGAGCAGTCGAGAGCGCGCGCGAAGCGTCCGACCGGCTAACCCAGCAGATGATCACGCTGGGCCAGTCGAGCAATGCACTCGAGCAGCATTTCATACAGACCCAGGCCGACCAGCGCGAGAAGGACAGCGAAGCGTTCGCGCGGCGCGTGTCGCTGCTGATGGATTCGATGAATTCGGCGGCGATCGATGTCGGCAAGATCCTGTCCGACGAGATCGACGACAAGGCGTGGTCGTCCTACCTCAAGGGCAACCGCGGGGTGTTCACGCGCCGCGCGGTGCAATTGCTGGGCGGCAGCGAAACCCGCGCCATCCGCGCCCAATACGAGCAGGACATGGAGTTCCACGGCTCGGTCAATCGCTATGTCCACGATTTCGAATCGATGCTTCGGCGGGTGCTTGCCGAGCGCGACGGCGGGATGATGGCGGTGACCCTGATGTCGTCCGACATGGGCAAGCTTTACGCCGCGCTGGCCTCGGCGATCGAACGCCGGCGGTAGTTGATTTCAGGCGGACAGGCCGCGGATCAAGTCCGGGGTGACGGCCTGCGCGGGGCCGTCAATTGTAGAAGTCGAGGTCCTGGACCTGGATCCAGCCGAAGGTCCAATTGGCATAGTATATAGCGAACAGCACCAGGCCCATCGCCGCCGCCTTGAGCAGATGGCGCGGCAGGTCGAAATGGTGCGGCGCGCTGTCGGCCTGGCCGGGGATCTTGGGCGTGCCCGCTTCCTCATCGGTGCGGACCCCGAACGGCAGCAGCAGGAAGGCGCTGGCGACGAAGAACAGCACGTAGATCGCGACGATCGAGAGGAAGCTCAAGCGGAGATCTTGAGCAAGGTCACGTCGACCACCGGTTTCTTGCCGGTCCACAAGGTCGCGCAGCGGCGAACCGCGAGACGCACGGCTTCGCGGCAGCGGTCTTCATCGGCGACCGGGTCGAAGGCGCGGGTGGCGGCGTTGGTGGCGTCGGCGAGGAAGTCTTCGCGGTCGATCTCGACTGGCACCCCGAACGGGCGGACCAGAGGCGCACCGGCGAGGCGGCCGTCGTCCCCGACCGGAAGCGCGACCGTGATCAGCCCGCCGACGCTCATCCGGCGGCGCTCGGTGATGGTCGTGCCGTCGGCCGGCAGGATGACGTCGCCGTCGAGCACCAGGCGACCGACCCGGACCTCGTCGATCTTCCTGGGGCCATCGGGGGCGAGCCGGACGAGGTCGCCATTCTCCTGCACGATCGCCTTGGGAACGCCGCGCGCGAGTGCGAACCGGGCCTGCTCGGCGAGGTGGCGCGCTTCGCCATGGACCGGGACGATGATCTCGGGCCGGACCCAGTCGTACATGATTGCGAGTTCGGGCCGGCCGGGGTGGCCGGAGACGTGGACGTGGGCCTGCTTCTCGGTGACGATCAAAGCGCCGATGTCCGACAGCTGGTTCATGATCCGGCCGATCGCGACTTCATTGCCGGGGATGATCCGCGACGAGAAGATGATCGTGTCGTCGCGCGCCAGCTTGAGCTCGTGGCTGCCCGAGGCGATCCGGCCGAGCGCGGCGCGAGGCTCGCCCTGCCCGCCGGTCGCGACGATCAGCAGTTCCTGGCGCGGCAACCGCATCGCCTCGTCGAACCGCACGGGCTCGGGGAAATCGCGCAGATAGCCGGTTGCCTTGGCGACCCTGAGGATGCGGTCGAGCGAGCGGCCGGCGACGCACACCCGGCGCCCGGTCTCGGTCGCCACCCGGCCGATGGTCTGGAGCCGCGCGGCATTCGAGGCGAAGGTCGTCACCAGCACCCGCCCGGGCGCCTTGGCAACCTGCTCGGCGAGCCCCTTGTGGACGCCCTCCTCGGAACCCGACGCGGCTTCCTGGAAGACATTGGTCGAATCGCACACCAGAGCGAGCACGCCCTCGTCCCCGATCCGGGTCAGCGCTTCGGCGCTCGGCGCCTCGCCCAGCACCGGCGTATCGTCGATCTTCCAGTCGCCGGTGTGGAACACCCGGCCGAAGGGCGTTTCGATCAGCACGCCATTGCCTTCGGGGATCGAGTGCGACAGCGCGACGAAGCGGACCTTGAACGGGCCCAGGTCGACCGTTCCGCCGCGCTCGACGATGTTGAGCTTGACCTGGCCGGTCAGCCCCTCCTCCTCGAGCTTGCCGGCGATCAGCCCGGCGGTGAACGGGGTCGCGTAGAGCGGCACTTTCAAGTCGGCGCAGAGATAGGGCAGCGCCCCGATATGGTCCTCATGGCCGTGGGTCAGGATGATCCCGGCGAGCCGGTCCTGCTGTTTTTCGATGAATTCGAGTTCGGGCAGGATGAGGTCGATGCCAGGGTAATCGGGGCCGGCGAAGGTCAGCCCGAGGTCGACCATCAGCCACTGACCCTGCGTGCCGTAGAGATTGACGTTCATGCCGATCTCGCCTGACCCGCCGAGCGCCAGGAACAGCAGTTCTTCGCCCGGGATCATGCCTGCTCCAACGCCATCATTTGCTCGCGCTTTGGTAGAGCAGGCCCAGCCCCTGGATGGTCAGGTCGGGCTCGATCGCGTCGAACGCCTGCGTGTGCTGGTCGAACAGGTCGGCGAGGCCGCCGGTCGCGACAACCGTGACCGGGCGCCCGATTTCGGCCTTCATGCGCTCGACCAACCCTTCGATCAGCGCGACATAGCCCCAGTAGATGCCGATGATCATCTGGCGCTCGGTGGTCCGGCCGATCACCGACAGATTGTCGTCGCGGGGTGCTTCGATCGCAATCCGTGGCAGCATTGCGGCGGCGTTGACCAGCGCGTCGAGCGACAGGTTGATGCCGGGTGCGATGATCCCGCCTTTGTAGGCGCCTGAACTGTCGACCACATCGAAGGTGGTGGCGGTGCCGAAATCGATCAGGATCAGGTCGCCGGGATATTTGGCGTGCGCGCCGATCGCGTTGAGGGCTCGGTCGGCGCCGACATTGTGCGGTTCGTCGACGTCGAGCGCGATCGGCCACGCCGCAGTGCCCTGCCCGGCAATCAGCGGCTCGACATGGAAATATTTGGCCGCCAGCACTTCGAGGTTGTGGAGCGCGCGCGGCACCACGGTGCCGATAATGACCGCGTCGACGTCGGCCCGGGTCAAGCCTTCGAGCTCGAGCAATTGATGGAGCCAGACCGAATATTGGTCGGCGGTGCGCCGCGGATCGGTCGCGATCCGCCAGCGCGCCTTGATCTCGCCATTGTCCAGCAGCGCGAAGACGAGATTGGTGTTTCCAGCGTCGATGGCGAGCAGCATGGCGCCTGCTAGCCCCGCCGCGCTGGGTTGGCCAGAATGTTCGCGCGAGCGATCACAAACTGACGTCGCCGGCGCGCACGACACGGACACCGTCGCCGGTGCGCAACCGTAGCGCGCCATCGGGTTCGAGCCCGTCGAAGGTGCCGCTCAAACTGTCGTCGGCGCTGGTGTGGACGGTCAAAGGAGCGCCGAGCTGATGGGCCCGGGCGAGCCACGCCGTACTCACCGCAGCCGGGTCACCGCTGCGCCACCTGGCGAGCAGCCGGGCAAAGCTAGCGGCGAGCAAAGGCGCGAAACTTTCGGGAGTGACCGCGCCTTCGAGCGAGGCGGCGGCGCGGCCATCGAGGTCGGGGGCCGCGGCGAGATTGACCCCGAACCCGACCACGATCCGGTCGCCGCTGCGTTCGAGCAGGATGCCGGCCAGCTTGCGCCCATCGAGCAGCAGATCATTGGGCCATTTGAGCATCAGCGGCGGGGCGTGCGGCTGGTCGAGGCCCGGTACCGCGATCGACACCGCCTCGATCAGCGCCAGCCCGGCACCCAGCGACAGCGTCTGCGGCGGCGGGTCGCCGGGGCCGAGCCGGACCAAAGTGCTGCCCAGGAAATTGCCCGTGAGAGAGGCCCATTCGCGGCCCTGCCGGCCCCGCCCGGCGGCCTGGGAACGGGCAATCAGCCAATCGCCCTCGACGCCGGTTGCCGCAGCCAGCAAGTCAGCGTTGGTCGAGCCGGTGCGTTCGACGATCCGGATGCGGCTCAGAACAGCGATCCCGCGGCGCGGTCGGCGAGCCGGCCGAGCGGACCGATCAAAAGATAACCGAGCGGCGAGACGATCAGCGCCGCGACCAGGATCATGATCCCTTCGAGCGGCGCGCTGCTGCGCACCAGCGGCGACGGATTATCCTCGAAATACATGATCTTGATGATCCGCAGATAATAATATGCGCCGACCACCGTGCCGACGATGCCGGCCACCGCGAGCGCCACCAGCCCCTGGTCAATCGCGGCGTTGAACACCAGTAACTTGGGCCAGAAGCCGAACAAGGGCGGGACCCCGGCGAGGCTGAACATGAAGAT
>JBDSGH010000013.1:0-2657 GCA_039919095.1 Sphingomicrobium sp.
GCTTGACCTTGACCATGTCGAGCACCGGGATGCCCTCGGTGATGGTGACGATCAGCGGCACCTCGGCGTCGATCGCCTCGAGGATCGAATCGGCCGCGAACGGCGGCGGGACATAGATCACCGAGGCAGTCGCGCCGGTCGCCTCGACCGCCTGCTCGACCGTATCGAACACTGGCAGCCCGATATGGCTCGTGCCGCCCTTGCCCGGAGTCACCCCGCCAACCATCTGCGTCCCGTAGGCGAGCGCCTGCTCGGTGTGGAATGTACCGGTCGCGCCGGTCATGCCCTGGGTGATGACCTTGGTGTTGCGGTCAACGAGGATGCTCATTTGAGGCTGCCGTCGATCGCCTTGCACGCCACCAGCAGTTCCTTGACCGCGTCGACGCTGACCTCGAAATTCTTGCGCGCGGAATCGTCGAGTTCGATCTCGATGATGCGTTCGACGCCGCCGGCTCCGATCACCACCGGGACGCCGACATAGAGATTGTCGACGCCATACTGGCCGGTCAAATTGGCGGCCGCCGGAAGCACCCGTTTCTTGTCCTTCAGAAAGCTCTCGGCCATGGCGATCGCGCTGGTCGCCGGGGCGTAGAACGCGCTGCCGGTTTTGAGCAGAGCGACGATCTCGCCGCCGCCGCCTCGGGTGCGCTTGACGATCGCGTCGATCCGCTCGCTGGTCGACCAGCCCATCTTGATCAGAGCCGGGATGGGGATTCCGGCGACGGTCGAATAATCGATGATCGGGACCATCGTGTCGCCGTGGCCGCCAAGCACGAAGGCGGTCACGTCCTCGACCGAGACCTTGAACTCCTCGGCCAGGAAATGGCGGAACCGCGCCGAATCGAGCACCCCGGCCATGCCGACCACCCTGGCGTGCGGAAGGCCGGAGAATTCGCGAAGCGCCCACACCATCGCGTCCAATGGGTTGGTGATGCAGATCACGAAGCTGTCCGGGGCGTGGGCCTTGATGCCCTCGCCGACCGCCTTCATCACCTTCAAGTTGATCGCCAGCAGATCGTCGCGGCTCATGCCCGGCTTGCGCGCGATGCCGGCGGTGACGATGCATACGTCGGCGCCGGCGATGTCGGCATAATCCGAACTGCCCTTGAGGTCGGCATCGAAGCCGTCGACCGGCCCGGCCTGGGCGATGTCGAGCGCCTTGCCTTGCGGAATGCCCTCGGCGATGTCGAACAGGACGATATCGCCAAGCTCGCGCATCGCGGCCAAGTGGGCCAGCGTTCCGCCGATCATCCCGGCGCCGATCAGCGCGATCTTCCTGCGAGCCATGTGCCTGGTCTTTCTCTGCCTGGTCTGGGGCGCGCCGGGTCCGGCGCTCAGATGAGCGCGCCTCTAGACCGGCAGAGGGAGTCGGGCAACCGGCTCGCTGGCGTTACTTGGCCTCGCCCTCGAACAGGCTGAGGATGTTGCCGTCGGGGTCCTTGAACCAGGCGGTCTTCATGCCTTGCGCAACATAGAGGTCGCCCTGTTGCTCGAGCCCGGGCAGATCGTAATGCTCGAAAAAGATGCCCTTGCCCTTCAAGTCGGTCACTTCGGCCGCGATATCGTCGACGTCGAAGGTCAGCGCGGTGGCCTGGTTGGTCCCGGCGAATTCGGACCGGTAGACGCTGATCATGGTCTCGCCGCTCTTCACCGACAGCACTTCCCCGCCCATCTCGTCCGTGGTCGCGAGCCCGAGCGTATCTCCGTAGAATTTGCGGGCGCGGTCGATGTCCTTGACCGCGATCATCGGGGTTGCATTTGCCTTGCCAAGCATCACTATTCTCCCATTTGCACTCGTCGCCAACGGCCGCCCGCGGCGCATCGTTCCAGCCGATGCGCGGGGCCGAGAGGATGGCGCGGTCAACCGTCACACCGGTCATAGAAGTATCCCGGCGGCCCTTTTCTTTGGCTGGCCACGCGTGCTAGCGGCTCGCCCAGCAAGGAGGTCGCCGCGTGGCCGAGTTTCGACTGCCCAAGAACAGCCGCCCGACCAAGGGCCGGACGCACAAGGCTGAATCCGGCGCTCGCCTCAAGACGTTCGAGATCTACCGCTACGACCCCGACAGTGGCGCCAACCCGCGCTTCGACAGCTACACCATCGATCTCGACAAGACCGGGCCGATGGTGCTCGACGCGCTGATCCGGATCAAGAACGACATCGACCCGACGCTGACCTTCCGCCGCTCCTGCCGCGAGGGGATTTGCGGTTCGTGCTCGATGAACATGGACGGCCGCAACGGCCTCGCCTGCACCACTGCGATTGCCGACCCCAAAAGTGACATTCGGATCACGCCGCTGCCGGCGATGGACGTGGTCAAGGACCTCGTGCCCGACCTGACCCACGCTTATGCCCAATATGCCTCGATCCAGCCGTGGCTCAAGACCAGCACGCCCCAGCCTTCGAAGGAGCGGCTGCAATCGCCCGACGACCGCGCCCAGCTGGATGGCCTGTACGAGTGCATCCTGTGCTTCTGCTGCACCACCAGCTGCCCGAGTTACTGGTGGAACCAGGACCGCTTCCTTGGTCCGGCGGTGCTCCTCCAGGCCTATCGCTGGCTGGCCGACAGCCGCGACGAAGCGACCGGCGAGCGGCTCGACCAGCTCGAGGACCCGTTCCGGCTGTATCGCTGCCATACCATCATGAATTGCGCCAATGC
>JBDSGH010000014.1:0-4547 GCA_039919095.1 Sphingomicrobium sp.
CCTCGCGGCGAGCGCCATCCCGCTGGCGTGGCTTTCGACGCCGGCCTTGGCTCAGCATTCCGGATCGATGTCCGGCATGACGATGCCCGGCATGACCATGCCCGCGCCCAAGCCGGCGGCCAAGAAGCCGGCGGTCAAGAAAAAGGCCGCCAAGAAAACGGCTCCGGCCAAACACGCGGCGACCCCCGGGCCGTCGGCAAAAACAGCCGCCTCGCGACCTTCGCCAGCCGACCCCGCGCAAGTCGCCGCGTCGCCAGGCGAAGCGGTCGATCATTCGGTAATGGACCATGGCGCCATGGTCATGCCTGAAGAACCCGTGGGCACGCCCGCACCGGACGCGCCGGCGGCGGTTGACCATTCGCACATGGATCATTCGCCGCCGGTTGGAGGTGGCGCGGAACAGCCCGGCATGCCGGACATGCCCGGCATGGCCGGCATGGACCACGCCGGCCACTCGGCGATGACCGCCGTGCTCGGTCGCTACCCAATGACTCGCGAGGCCTCCGGCACCGCGTGGCAGCCCGACACGTCCGAGCACGCCGGGCTGATGCGCCAGGCGGGCGGCTGGACGCTGATGGGCCACGGCGTGCTCAACCTGGTCGGGGACCATCAGTCCAGTCGCCGCGGCGACGACAAGGCGTTTGTCTCGGGCATGGTGATGGGCATGGCGCAGCGCCCGATCGGCAACGGTACGCTGCAGTTCAGGGCGATGGTCAGCCCCGACCCATTGATGGGCAAGAGCGGCTACCCGCTGCTGCTCGCGAGCGGCGAGACCGCTAACGGGCGCGACCGGCTGATCGATCGCCAGCACCCCCACGATTTCTTCATGGAGCTGTCGGGCTCGCTGTCGCAGAACTTTTCCCCGACTGGCAGCGTGTTCCTTTATGCCGGGTTGCCGGGCGAGCCGGCCTTCGGGCCGCCGGCCTTCATGCACCGCGAGGCAATCCTCGATTCGCCCGAAGCGCCGATCACCCACCACTGGCTCGATTCGACCCACATCAGCTTTGGCGTGGTGACCGGCGGTTTCGTGCTCGACCGGGTGAAGCTGGAAGTCAGCCGTTTCAACGGCCGCGAGCCGGACCAGCGCCGCTGGAACATCGAAACCGGCCCGCTCGATTCGACTGCAGTCCGGGTCTCGTGGAATCCGACTCCGGAGCTCGCGCTACAGGGTAGCTGGGGGAAGTTCATCGACCCCGAGCAGCTCGAGCCGGGGGTCGACCAGAAGCGCTGGTCGGCCAGCGCGCTCTACGCCCGCGAACTCGGAACCGACTTCAAATTCGCTGCCACGCTCGCCTGGGGCCGCAAATCGTCCGAGCATCATTCGGACGATGCGTTCGCGCTCGAAGCTTCGCTCAAGCACCGCGGCTGGACGCTGTTCGGGCGCGGTGAGCTGGCCGAGAACCGCGAACTGACCGAGGGCGACGTCCATGGCCCAGCATACCAGGTCGGCAAAGTCTCGCTCGGCACCGTGCGCGACTTCAGCATCGCCGACCATTTGTCGCTGGGTATCGGCGGATTGTTCGCGGTCAACTTCGTGCCGAACGGGCTGGCGCCGTTTTACGGCGAACGCCATCCGACGGGAACGATGGGCTTCCTGAGGCTCAGGGTCGACTGATTGACTAGCCCCGCCCAAGCCCACATATGGCCCGCTCGCAAGCGCATTGGCCCCTTCGTCTAGCGGTCTAGGACGTCGCCCTCTCACGGCGAAAACACGGGTTCGAGTCCCGTAGGGGTCACCAGCAATCGGCTTGCGGATCAACGCCAGGCGAGCGCCATCACCAGCCACCCGATCAACAGGATGCCCGCCCACGAGGCGATCGACAGGCCGAGCAGGATCAGCAGCTTTTGCCGAGGTGAGAATTCGTCGAGTTCCGACGCAGGCAGTGCGAGGCTGTGGCCAGCGACCTGGGCCATAACCTCGGCTTGGGCCTGAGGCGGCGCCGGCCGCTGCTGATTAACTGGCTGGAGCTGGGCTTGGGGAGCGCTTCGCAGCGCTGCTGCGCTCAGCGCAGCCTTGGGAATGCGCCGGGCGAATTCGCAGCCGAAGAAACTGCCGCTGGCCCACACCACCACGGCTTCGGCCGGCCCCGCGCCGGGGATTTCGACCCCGAGCCGGTCGCCAATCTGGAGATCGACGACAGCTTCGATCAGCAGCCCGGTGGCCGACAGGTCGTGGACCACCACTTCGACATCCGCGATCGACGGCATCGACCCAGCGACCTCAAGCTGGAGCCGCCGACGCGGCACCGCCCGGCGGTCGGTATCTTCTCGCGGCTCAAGTCGCGCCAAAATCATTCTAATCTCCCGCCTGAAGGAGACTCTTCGGGCCGGATAGTTAACGATTGATAAAAAAATCGAGCGGAACCGCCGATCGTTACGCAAGCGCCGGCAATTGTGCCGTTTTGGCACCGCGTGCTGCGCGATGGCTGGCCCCAAAAGTCCCTTTGCGCTAGCATTAGTTTTGCATTAATTCGCAGATATTAACGCGTGGGGGTCGGTCGAATGCACAGCTACTCGGTGAGGCTGCTTTATCCGTTTCGCGGACGACTGCCGCGCCGTCTTCTTTCGGCCGTGATCAGCCGGGTCAATCCGCGCCGCCGGCGTCACCTGGTTCCGGCGCTGTCGACCGAACGGTTCATCGAGCGGCTCAACGAGCGCAAGATCGACTATGTGTTGCTCGGCGACACTCCGGACAACCTCGAAGTGCTGGTGTCGGACGATCACCTCGACCGCCTGCGTGACCTCGTCACCCTGTGGCCGATTGGCGCTCCAGTCAGCATCTACACGCCGTCGGCTCGCCCCGGTACGTCTTATACGTCGCCGCTGGCCGAGACCCATCCGCGCAATCGAATGGCCATATTCCCGCGGCGTATTGCCGAAGGATTGCTGCGTCGCGCGGTTGCCCGTCCGGGCCAGGCCAAGGTGATGGATGCCCGGGATGCGCTATTCGCCTGCGCGTACCGTGCCGCGTACATGGAAGCGACTTGCTGCGAATGGAGCAAGCCCGAAGCGCAATGCGCGGGCTGCCGCCCGTTCGACGCCGAGCTCAAACGGCTCGCGGCCCTCGCCGGCGTGGCCCTGCCGGAGCAGCTTTCGGCCCAGTCGCTCGACCAGATGCTCGAGCACGAAGGCTGGCGGCCGCCCCTCGATCTGCTTGAAAAAGCATCCGAGTGGGCGCCGTGGATCCGCGACTCGTTTCCGGCATTGCAAAGTGTCGAGCGGACCGAGCCGGCCGGTGTCGCGGTGTTCTTCATCCGCGAGCGCGCAATCGAGAACGGCCTGAAGTCCGAAATCCTCGAGACGCTCAAGGAAAAAGGGTTTGACCTGATCCACGTCGTCGATCTCGACGAGCAGGACAGGGAAGGGGCCGGCAACGCCTTCCGCGGCGGCAATTGGGGCATGGGGTCGTGGAAGCGCGACGGCGGCCGGCCGGGCTGCATCGTGGTCGGCCTCGACCTACTTCCGCTCCCGGTCTCGGGTGACCTCGCCGACCTCCACCCGTTCTGCGACGATCTCAAAATCATTCGGGCCAAGGTCGCCGTGCGGCAATTGGTCAACGCCAACCTGCCTGGCAAAGAGCAGTATAACGGCCTGCATTCGACCGATAACAGCGACCAGTCGTGGCGGGTCGTGCGCCAGCTTTTCCCCGAACAGGAGGACATGCTGCGCGACCTGGTCAAGACCGGCCGTGCCAAATTTCCGAAACGTGACGCGGTCCGCGATCTCACCCGCTACGGCTCACGAGCGCAGGTCGCGCTGATCGAGCATCGGGGCACGCTCGCCATCCGCAAGACTTTTCGGCCCGGGGCTCTGCGCTACATGGAGCGCGAGGCCGATGTGATGGAAACGCTCGCCCCGGTTTGCCCGGAAGTGCCCAAGCTGCTGGCGCGCGCGGACGACCACATTATCATCGAATATGTCGGCGAATCCGCGCCGCTGCCGCCGTGGCCGCACCCGCTTCCGCTCAGCGTCGTCCGTCAACTCGCGCGGTTCATCAAGACCTGCGTCGCCCATGGCTACGACCCAATCGACATGAAGCCGAGTGGCAACGTCCTGATGACCAAGACCGGGATCAAGGTCATCGATTACGAGTTCTGGCGCCGCTGTGATCCGGCCACCCCGCCGGAAAAATGCTTCTGCATGGCCGGCCTGCCCAGGGACTACACGGGCGATCGGCCGCGCGGCGTGCTGTTCCTCTACGATCCGTACCCGGCCCAATGGTTTCGCTACACCGCGCTCAGTGTCGACAGCTTCCTGCACGATCCGGCGTGGCTGCAGCTGGTCAAGCGACAGGCCCATCTTTCGCGCCGTTACGGCCTATGGCTGACCCGCGCCGTCGGGCGTCGCGTCCTCAGGGGTTCGTTCGGATCCAAGATGCCCCGCTCCGCGGCCGCCTGAACTAGGTTTTTTTCCGCCGAGCAGCCGCTCGACATGGTCAACGATCCGCGGCGACGCGGGGCCGGCCGCCTCACCCCAGAATTTGGCGCGAACGCGGGCGACGTCGTCGTTCGGGGCAAGGGCTTGGCCGGTTTCGATCAGTCGGATCA
>JBDSGH010000015.1:0-20478 GCA_039919095.1 Sphingomicrobium sp.
TCGGGATCGGCTCCGACCTGTGCAACATCGCGCGCATCGAGAAATCGCTCGAGCGCTTCGGCGAGCGGTTCTTGAACCGCGTGTTCACCGAGGTCGAACAGGCCAAGGCCGAGCGCCGTCCGTTCACTCGCGCCGGCACCCTGGCCAAGCGCTTCGCCGCCAAGGAAGCTTTCTCGAAAGCGGTCGGCACCGGCTTCAAGCGCGGCGTGTTCATGAAGGACATCGGCGTGGTCAATGCACCATCGGGCGCGCCGACGCTGGCGCTGACCGGCGGCGCCGCCCAACGGCTTGACGCCCTTGCGCCGCCGGGCCACGCCATCGATATTCACCTGACCCTGACCGACGACTATCCCTGGGCGCAGGCGTTCGTCATCCTCACGCTACGCAAGATGGAGTCCTGATTGAATGACGAGGCCCCTGTGAGCTCCGACGCTGTTACGCTGGACGAACCGTCCGCGCCGCCGGTCGAGAGCAAGGACACCAAGGGCTCCGCCGTGTGGCGTGAGATCAAGGGCTTGCTGTGGGTCTTGCTGGCGGTGCTGGCGTTCCACAGCTTCGTCGCCAAGCCGTTCTACATCCCGTCGGAATCGATGATGCCGGGCCTGCTCAAGGGCGACCGGCTGGTGGTCAGCAAATATCCGTTCGGCTGGTCGTGGGTCAGTCCCAGCTTCCACGTCTTTCCGCATTGGGACGGACGTCTGTTCGGCAAGATGCCCAAGCGCGGCGACGTGGTCATCGTCACTCCGCCAGGGCAGAGCGACGATTACATCAAGCGGGTCATCGGCCTTCCCGGCGACACGGTCGAGATGCGCGCCGGCCGATTGATCCTCAACGGCCGCCCGGTCGCCTCCCAGGTGCGCCCGCCGGCGCTGATCCCGGTCGACGCCAACGTGCCGTGCGGAATCGAATTCTCGGGCTTTGAGGCCCAGCTCGGCGGACACGAATATTGCCGCCTGCCGATCGTCCGGGAGACCCTTCCGGGCGGACCAAGCTACGACACTATCGACCTCGGCCAGAGCCCGGGCGACGATTTCGGCCCGGTCCTGGTGCCGGCCGACCATCTGTTTCTGATGGGCGACAACCGCGACCGCAGCGCCGACAGCCGCTTCGCCCTCGGACCGCCCGAGAACGGCCTCGGCGGACCGGTCCCGTGGGAGAATATCGGCGGCCGCGCCGAGTTCATCACTTTCTCATTGGACGGCACCACCGAAGTGCTCAATCCGGTCAGCTGGTTCGAGGCGCTGCGAGCGGGCCGCGCCGGCCACTCGCTGCGCGCCAAGACCGACTAGATGGCCGAGCTGCCGACCGTCGAGCCGCATGTCGAGCGGCCCGGTCCGGCGGAATTCCGCGACCCGTTGGTGCGCCGCGAACTGGCCCGTGCGGCGGTCTGGTTCGGCCTTGCACTGCTCATCGCCGGGGTGATTTTCCTCGCCCAGCCACTGCTCCTGATCATCGGCGGGATGGTCCTCGCGGTGGTCCTCGACGGCGGTACGCGGCTGCTTGGCCGGGTGCTTCCGATCCACCGCGGCTGGCGCCTGGCATTGGTCATCCTGCTCGGGCTGAGTTTCATCGGCTGGGTGTTCTATTATGCCGGGACGACCTTCGCCGCGCAGTTCGAAACGCTTCGCGCGGTGGTCGAAACCCAGGCCACCAAGCTTTACCATTGGGCGTTCGACGCCGGCCTGGTCAGCGACCCGACGCCAGGCAGCATCACCCAGCAGCTGATGGGCTCGATCGGCCGCCTGACCTCGGCCGTCGGCAGCGCGCTGGGCGCGGTGACCAGCACGATCCTGATTTTCGTGATTGCGATCTTCATCGCGATCGAGCCACGGCTGTACGACCGGAGCGTCGCCTGGATGCTTCCACTGCGCCACCGCGACCGCTTCTATCAGATCACCAACCGGGTCAGCTTCACGTTGCGCCGCTTGCTGTTCGGGCGGATCGTCGGGATGGTGTTCGAAGGCGTGTTCACCTGGTTCATGCTGGCCATCGTCAGCCAGTTGTTCGGCGTCGGCCCCATCCCGATGGCGGCGCTGCTTGGCCTGCTAACCGGCTTCCTTGCGTTCATTCCCAACATTGGCGCGATCGTTTCAGGCCTGCTGATGGTCGCGGTCGGCTTCAGCGCCGGCCCGAGCGAGGGGATTTACGCGATCATCGTCTACTTCCTGGTGCAGAACATCGACGGCTATCTGGTGCTGCCCTACATCGCCCGGCGGACGGTCGACCTCGCCCCGGCGGTGGTGCTCGCGACCCAATTGCTGTTCGGCGCGCTGTTCGGCTTTCTCGGCGTGTTGTTGGCCGATTCGATGCTGGCGACGCTCAAGGTCACGCTGCAGGAACTGAGCCGCTTTCGAGCGCTCGACGCCGGGGATCATCCCGAAATCGTCGACGGCGGCTAAGGGGTCGGCTGCGCGGCCTGCGGCGGCTGGGCTTGCGGCTGCTCGGGCTGCGGCTCCCCGACTTGCGGCTCCCCGGACTGTTGCTCACCCGCGCCTTGCATCAGGGCGGCATTGGGCACCAGTTGGACCAGGTGGATGTCGAATTCGAGATCCGAATTGGGCGGGATCGGGCCGCCCGCCGGCGGCGTCGCGCCATAACCCAGCGCGGCCGGAATGCGGACTCGGTAGCGGCCGCCCTTCTGCATCATGGTCAGCGCTTCGGCGAAGCCGGGAATGACCTGGCCGGCGATCATCGGCGCCGGGCCGTGGCCTTCGGTGCTGTCGAACACGGTCCCGTCGGGCAGTCGGCCTTCATATTCGATGAGCACGCCGTCGACCGGTTTGACGAAAGGGCCGGAGCCGGCCTCGACGGTGCGGAACTGGAGCCCGCTGGGGGTCGACTGGCCGCGCAGCGAGCCGGCGCCGAACCAGGCCAGCGCAACGCCGGCGGCAACCAGCAGCAGGAGTGCAAGCCACAGCTTGCCGACGCCGCTTCGGCTCGGGGGATTGGCGGTCGTGCTGACGGACATTCGAAACCTGGCCTCCCGGACCCGCGGCGGCGGAGATGGTCTAGCGGGCGGTGCCTTCGCGCTCGACCCGCTTGCGCTCGAGCTTGCGCGCCCGGCGGATCGCAGCGGCACGCTCGCGAGCGCGCTTTTCCGATGGCTTTTCGTAATGACGGCGCAGCTTCATCTCGCGGTAGACGCCTTCGCGCTGCAGCTTCTTCTTGAGCGCGCGCAGCGCTTGCTCGACGTTATTGTCGCGAACGATAATCTGCATAAAAGGTCCGTCACACTCCCAAAATTCGCCCCGAGGGGCGGAGCGACCGAACAGGCTGGCCAGGGGCCACCGAAGGTCGTTCCAATGCCAATGAACCACCGCAGGCGGACCTACGGCGGCGCGGCGCCATAACAGTGTCCACCCAAGCGTTCAAGTCATCGGCGGGCGATCCGGGGCATCGCCGCATTGCGACCGTTAATTGCCGGAATCGCCCCCATTAACCTCCGCTAACGACGAACCGATGGATATGCGCGGTGAAGAGGGCAACAAAATGCACGCTAGTTGTCGGTCATTAACATTCGCGCTGGTACACCGGTCGGCTCGCCATTGGAGTGCTGGATGTCTTTGAATCGCAGGGAAATGTTGCGTCTCGGCGCCGTTGGCGTCGGTGGTGCGATGCTGTCCTCTGCGGCCAGCTCGGTCGGCCTGCCGTCGATCGTGTTCCAGCCCCAACCCCGCGTTCCGCTGCCTCCGCAGCCAATTTTGCAGGCCGCTCCGACCGGCATCGACCCGATGCTGTTCCAGCGCGCCAAGGCGGCTTTGCTGGCTCATCCGGTCGCCACCCGCGACGTGATCGGCATCGCTGATTTCTCCAAGCCGTCGAGCGAGCCCCGGTTCCACGTCGTCGACCTCGCCAGCGGCCAGGTCGAAAGCCATCTGGTGGCGCACGGCCGCGGCTCCGATCCCGACCATTCGGGCTTCCTCGAGCGCTTCTCGAACGAGTTCGGCTCCTATGCGACGTCGAGCGGGACCTATACCACGGCCGATTATTACCACGGCAAATACGGGCTTTCGATGAAGGTCCGCGGCCTCGACTGGTCGAACAACAATGCCGAATCGCGGGCGATCGTGATCCACAATGCGTGGTATGCCGAGCCCGACATGATCGCGACCCACGGCAAACTCGGCCGTTCGGAAGGCTGTTTCGCTTTCTCGCGGGCCAGCCAGTGGGCGGTCATGAGCCGCCTCGGTGGCGGGCGCATGATCTACGCCGACAAGATCCCCGTCTGACGCATTAGCGGGCCGCCGATCGGCCGGTCGTCCACTTCACATCAGCGCGACGCGACGTCCTTGTCGTTTGCCGGCTTGACCGGCGCGAGCGGCTGGTCGTTGAGCGCTGCGATCGCCCGGGCGTCGCGCTTGTAGACGTCGGAATAATCCTTGATCGTGCCATCGACCAGGGCCGCCGACGACATGTAGACGATGTACACCGGGAGCGGCTTGGGGAAGTTGGCCTGGACCGTCTTCTGGCTGGCGAGCGTCGCCGAGATCTTCTCCGGGGTCCATTCGACGCTGCCCGGAGTGCCGTCGACCACCACCGGCTCGTTGAGCAGCTTGGTCGCCAAAGCGAGAATATGTTCGGTGCGGATGCAGCCGTGACTGAACGCGCGCACCTGGCTGTTGAACTTGCTCCGGGCGTTGGTGTCGTGGAGGTAGATCGCCTTCGAATTGGGCATCACGAACTTGAGCTCGCCGAGCGCGTTCTTGGGCCCCGGCGGCTGGCGCCAGCGCAGGATCTTGCCGCTCGCTGGGTCCTTGAACGGCACGTAGCCGGCCTTGCCGCGGACTTCGCCTTCGATGCTCTTGGGAACTTCCCACCACGGATTGAGGATCACTCCCGAGGCCAGCGCCGAAAGCTGCGGAGTGGGCGTGCTGATCTTGCCCGCCACCGCGTGATGGCGCGAGGTGGTCACGCCATCCTCGACCAGAGCGGCGGTGTAGGCCGGCACGTTGACGATGATGTAGCGCTCGCCAAGGTCGCGCGGCAGCCAGCGCCAGCGGTCCATGTTGAGGCGGATGCGGTTGATCTTGTCGGTTTCGGCCGACGGCGTAATTTCGAGCGCGTGGCGCAGCGCCGCATATTGCGGGTGGCTCGGCAGCAGACCGCGCAGCGCATCGACCACCCGGTGCTGGGCGAGCGCCATCTGCAGCAGTGCCGCCTGGCGCGCCGGATCGAGGTCGTTGTCGGGGATGTGCCAGTCCTGGCGGTTGGCGCCGCGGACGTGGCCGAAGGCGAGGTCCGAAGATAGCAAATTGAAGCGATCGGTCGCGGCCTGGGCGAGCATCGACGGATTGCCCGAGCGCAGCGCGTCGGTCAGTCCGATCGGATCATAATCGGCCGGATCGAGCCCTTCGGCGCGGATGGTCTGGATGTAATAGAGCAATTGTTGGGCGTCGCGCGGATCCCACAAGGGCGGCGGCAGCACCACCGGCGCCTGGGCCACGGCCGCTGGTGGCGGAACGGCGGCGGCAGGAGCCTGCTGGGCGGGAACCGGCGGACGCTGAGCGGCCGGCGCCGGAGCTGGAGCCGGAACTCGGATTGGAGCAGCCGCAACCGGCCGATTGCTCTGCGCCGACGCGCCCGCGACGGGCAACGCCGCCAGCACCCCGAACGAAACCAGGAAATTCCGACGCTTGCCCATAGCAACCCGTTCTTTTTGCATGACAACAGCCATTGGCCCTGCGCCCGGCTAGCTCAATCGATCGATACACCGGATGAACCGCCTCGGCCAGTGACGTCCGGGCCACAGCGCGCAAGATTGGTAACGGCCGCATACAGATCGTTAAGCGCCGGTCGGCTAGCCTGCTTGCCCCAGTGGAGGACGTCGCGTGAAATCCAAGTTCAGCCTCGACGGCGGTTTGATCGCGCGCAGCGTCCAGCGCATGCTCGACGAACGCGGGGAAGAGCGCGTGACCGAGCTTTCAACCACCGGCGTGATGGAGTTTCGCGGCCAAAAGCATGTTGTTAGGCTGGTCAACACTTCGCCCTCTGGCGCTATGGTAATCTTTTCGAAGGTGCCGCATATCGGCGAGCAGGTATCGCTTCAGCTGCTCGACCGGGGCCTGGTAACGGCCAAGGTGCGTTGGGTGCGTGATGGACGGATTGGTATTAGCTTGGACGGTCGGCTCGGATAGTCCCACTCGTGGAGATGAGCTTTTCAATGATTAAGGCGCGCATCGCGGACGCGGGGGACCCGAGCGAGCGGCGCCGTTTCTCGCGCCACCCGGTGGCGCTCGATGCGCGCGTCCGCGAGCTTGGCGAAAGCGGGATCGATGCGCGGATCCTCAATATTTCCGAAAGCGGCTTCATGGCCCAGTCCGACGGCAGCTTCGAAGTCGGCTCGCGGGTGTGGCTCATGCTGCCCGGTCGCGAGCGCGCCAATGCGGTCGTCAAATGGACCGCCGGCGACAAGCTCGGCGCCGAATTTTCCGAGCCGATTTCGCTCGAGGGCCTCGACAGCCGCTAGCCCGATCGGCGCCGCGCACCCTGTTTTGCGCCGCGAAAACCCCAACTGATGCAGCAACAACACGGTCGCTGACCGACTGGCGGGGATCGCTCGATCGCATGCAACCCGCAGAGGATTTGCTCGTTCTGCGGGCGAAAGGAAGTTTTGTGATGCTGTACAATCCATCGCTGAGCGAAATGCGTAAGAACCATGATCCGGCCGGGCGGGGCTATCACGCGGTCTACCGCGAGCATGAGGTCAACCACTGCCCGGGATGCGGACGGACCCACTGGCTGATCGGCCGGATGTCCGCCGAATGCGCGTTCTGCGCGACCGCCTTGCCGCTGGCCGAAGCGAGCATGCGCTCGCACCGCGCGCCGGTCGTCATCCTCCACAAGAATCGCGAGCATCACGCCCGCGCCGCTTAGGCCCGAGCTAGGGTTTGCGGCGAACCGGAACCGGCGCGTTGCACAGGTCAACGCCGCCGGCCGGGTGCTCGTAGAACGCATCCCGCCGATTGGCGCGCAGCCGCAGATATTGGGCGAAGCTGGCGCTTTGCGTATCCATATATTCGAATGACGGCCGCTCGCCCGGGCTGAGCTGGCTGGCCAGCCGCGCGCTGGCGATCGGCGTGTCCTCGGCGCGGGTCTGGTAGAAGCCCAAATCGCCGGTCCCGCGGGGCAGCGAACTCAAGCGGTCGAGACCCTCGATGACCCGACCGACGACCGCGATGTTGCGGTCGAGATGGCGCGGCCCGTGGCCGATCACCGCGTACAGCTCGCCGCCCGTGCCGGTATCGGGCGAAAGGTCGCGGCCGACCCCGACGCTGCCGTAGCAATGGGCGAGATTGGCCCAGCCCGCCTTAGGGCTGTAGGCAATCGCCCAGCCCGACGCGTAGCCCGCGGCCGGCGCATAGGGATCGGCGAACCCGAGCGGGTGGACCGCAAGGCCCTTGAGGCGCCTAATATATTCGGCCGGCGGCTTGGCCACGACGCCCGCCGGGCGGGCCTTGTCGCTGTCATTACTGCCCCACTGCGCGACGTAATTGTCCTGGACCCGATAAACCGCGGCGCCGTCCCACCAGCCGCTGCGGGCGAGTGCCTGCACGTTGGCGACATGGACCGGGGCGAATGCCGGAGCGAGCTGGACGACCACCCGCCCGCCGGACTTGAGTTTAATCACCAGCAGCTCGTCGGGGCTGATCGTGCGCCACGCGCTGGCCGGAGCGGCGGCGACCACCTCGGTCGGGGTCAGCAGCTTGGCCGGCGCGGCGGCAGCCAGCGCCACCGCCAGTGGAACAAGACAGATCGAGCGCATGGATGGACTTCCTCCTGGTTGCGGCCGGTCTAGCCGAGGTCGCGGCGCGCCGCTATCCGCGCGCCATGTACCTTGCCACCTTGATGCTGCTCGGATCGGGCGAGTTGGGCCGCGAATTCGCGATCGCCGCCAAGCGGCTCGGCTGCCGGGTGATCGCCTGCGACCGCTATCCGCAGGCGCCCGCGATGCAATGCGCCGACGCGTCAGAAATCTTCTCGATGCTCGACGGGGCGACGCTGCGGGCGGCGGTCGAGAAGCACCGGCCCGACGTCATCGTGCCCGAGATCGAGGCGATCGACACCGCCATGCTGGCCCAATTGGAAAGCGAAGGGTGGCGCGTCGCGCCGTCGGCCAAGGCGGTCCAGCTGACCATGAACCGCGACGGCATCCGCGATTTCGCGGCGCGCGAGCTTGGCCTGATCACGTCGCGCTACCAGTTTGCCGAAAGCCGCGACGAGGCACTGGCAGCAGCCGAGGCGATCGGCCTGCCGTGCGTCATCAAGCCGGTCATGTCGAGCAGCGGCAAGGGTCAGAGCACCGCGCGCACTACCGACGAGGTGGGCGCGGCGTGGGACTATGCGGTGGCCAAGATGCGCGGCGAGCGACGCCAGGTGATCGTCGAGGAATTTATCGCGTTCGACAGCGAGATCACGCTGCTGACCGTCGCCACCAAGGACGGTGTATTGTTCTGCGACCCGATCGGCCATCGCCAGGAAGCAGGCGACTATCGCGAGAGCTGGCAGCCGGCGGCGCTGCCCCGGGCGGCGCTCGAATCGGCCCAGCACCAGGCGCGCAAGGTGGTCGAAGCGCTCGGCGGGACCGGCATTTTCGGGGTCGAATATTTTATCCGCGGCGAGGAGGCGATCTTCTCCGAACTGAGCCCGCGCCCGCACGACACCGGCATGGTGACACTGATTTCACAATTCCCCAATGAGTTCGAGCTGCACCTGCGGGCGATCCTCGGGCTGCCGATCCCGGCGATTGAGACCTTTGGCCCGTCGGCTTCGGCGGTGATCCTGGCGAGCGAGGAGAGCGAGCATTTCCGGTTCAACGGGATTGCCGACGCACTCGCGCTCGGCAGCGTCGGCCAGCCGGTCGACCTGCGCCTGTTCGCCAAGCCCAACACCCTGCCCAACCGCCGCATGGGTGTCGCTTTGGCCCGGGCCGGCTCGGTTGACGAAGCGATCGACACCGCCATTGTCGCGGCGTCTAAGGTGGAGTTTCGCTACGAACGCTGAAACGAAGCTTTCGCGACCGCGCTTCGTTGAACCGGAAAAGGAACAGTTATGCGCGCCAAGCTGATCTTCACCGCCGCTGGAATCGCGGCCCTAGCCGCCTGCGGCCAGTCGCAGCCGACCCAACCCAAGCAGCCGATCGTCGTCCGCAGCGACGCCCAGGACGCGCTCCACAAGCTCGACGACATGAACCGCGCGATCGCGCTCAAGCGGGCGCTGTATGATTCGGGCTACCGCTGCCAGCGGGTCGAACGCTCGGGGTTCGTCACGACCTACAAGAACCTCGACATGTGGACCGCGCATTGCGCCGACGGCGTCGACTGGGCGATTTTCACCGGCCCCGACGGCAGCGCCCAAGTCCGCGATTGCAAGGATGTCGCGCAATTCGGAATGCCGGCGTGCGTGATCAAGAAAACCGGCTAGCCCGAGCGAGCTGGAGCCAGGGCAGAACCTAAGCCGCTAGTCGCAGCGGCGGGTTTCCTTATACTCGCCGGTCGGCGACTTTTCCTTGACCGTGACGCACTTGCCCTGGCGCAATTCCTCGCGCCAGCTGCCGTCGGCATTGGTCACGCGATCCGTCTTGGGAACGCGCTTGCCGTCCTTGATTTCGTAATTCCAATTCTTCGGCGTCGACTGGCCCGACGGGCCCGCCTGGGCCGCAGCAGCGCTGGCATAGCCGACGACGACTGCGCAGGCGATGACGCCCAGCACGGCCGCGGTCTTCGAAATGCTCTTCATTGCACTACTCCTCAGCCTCCCCATTAGCATGGCAGAGGTGAATTTTAGCTGACGAGCGCAAGGAGTGGGTTTTAGCCCTGTCGCGCCTTGAAGCGGCGATTGGTCTTGTTGATGACATAGGTGCGGCCGCGACGGCGAATCACACGGCAATCCCGATGGCGCGCCTTGAGCGACTTCAAGCTATTGCGAATCTTCATGGCCGGGACGCCTGCCTTGTCTCTGAACAATGTGTCGGAAGGTCTCGTTGGAAACCGACGCCGCCCCTACGTGGAGGGGCCGTTCAAGTCAAGATTGGGGCGCTCGGCCAATTTGGCAAGATCGATGGCCTCAATCCGGGCAGGTCAGCGTCCGCGCAACCGCCTGCTTCCAGCCGGCGAGGAGCTTTTCCCGCTCGCTCGCGTCCATCGTCGGCTCGAAGCGCTCGGCTTCGCCCCGGGTCGCGGCCAGCGCGGCGAGATCCGGCCACACGCCAACCGCGAGCCCGGCATGGAACGCCGCGCCGAGCGCGGTCGATTCGAGGTTGGTCGGCCGCTCGACCGTGACTTCGGCGATGTCGGCCAGGAACTGGCACAGCCAGTCGTTGGCGGCCATTCCGCCGTCGGCCCGCAGCGTCGCCGGCGCAACGCTGCCGTCGGCGACCATCGCCTCGACCAGGTCGCGGCTCTGGAAGGCGACCGCCTCGAGCGCGGCGCGGGCGAAATGCGCGGCAGTGGCATCGAGCGTCAGTCCGAAGATCGCGCCGCGCGCGTCGGGGTCCCAATGCGGCGCTCCGAGCCCGACGAAGGCGGGCACCATATAGACCCCGTGGTTGGCCGGCAGCGGCCGCGCGAGTGCGCCAGTCTCGGCCGCGGCGGCGATCACCCCAAGTCCGTCGCGGAGCCATTTGACCGCCGCCCCGGCGACGAAGATCGAGCCTTCGAGCGCGTAGGTCGTGCGCCCGCCAAGGCGATAAGCGGGCGTAGTCAGCAGGCGGTGCTCGGAGGTCACCGCGGCGCCGGTGTTGAGCAGCATGAAGCAGCCGGTGCCGTAGGTCGACTTGGCCATGCCGGGCTCAAAGCAGGCCTGGCCAAACAGCGCCGCCTGCTGGTCGCCGGCCATCCCCGCGACCGGGATCGGCGCCTCGAACAACCCCGGCGCGGTGACCCCGAACAGATGGCTGTTGTCGCGGACCTCGGGCAGGATCGCCTGCGGCACCTCGAACAACCGGCACAGATCGTCGTCCCAGCGCTCGGCGTGAATATCGTAGAGCATCGTCCGGCTGGCGTTGGTGATGTCGGTCGCGTGGACCGCGCCGCCGGTCAGCCGCCACAGCAGGAAGCTGTCGATCGTGCCGAAGGCCAATTCGCCGCGTTCAGCCCGGACGCGCGCGCCGGGCACCCGGTCGAGCAGCCAGGCGATCTTGGTCGCCGAGAAATAGGGGTCGAGCAGCAGCCCGGTCCTGGCCTTGACCAGCGGCTCGGCGCCGTCGGCCTTGAGCTGGGCGCACGTCACGGCGGTGCGACGGTCCTGCCACACGATCGCGCGGTGGATCGCCTCGCCGGTGGAGCGGTCCCACACCACCGCCGTCTCGCGCTGGTTGGCGATGCCGATCGCCGCCACCCGCGCCAACCCGACGCCGCTCGCCGCGATCGCCTGGCGCGCAACCGCCAGCGTGTCGCGCCAAATGTCTTCGGGATCATGCTCGACCCAGCCCGGCTGCGGATAATGCTGGGCCAGTTCGGCCTGCGCCACGGCGACCGTCCGCGCGTCCGCGTCGAACAGGATGGCGCGGGTCGATGTCGTGCCCTGATCGATCGCCAGGATGTGGTCGGCCTGCATCGCCCACCGTCTTGAAGCCAAAGTCGCCGGCGGCCAAGCGTTTGGCGCAAATTCAGCCGTTCAATCGCCGCGCTTGGCGCTGTCCCACTTCGGAGCAGCCCCGGATCGCGCCATTCCAAAAGCCCGCCCGCGTCATAGGACGGTCGGATGGACCATAAACTTTCGGACTATGAACAGCGCTGCGAGCAGGCCTTGGCCGACGCCGGCCGCGCATTCTCGAACGAGGACCGCCTCGCCCATCTCGAGCAGGCGTTGCGCTTTGCCCAGCTCGCGACGCGCACTCGCCAGCCGGCCGAACCGGTCGACCTGATGCGCTGGCGCTCCAATCGAGCACCCAGCCAGTAAGTTTTATTTGCGCGCCTTGCGCAGGTAAGTGGCCGGGTCGGCCGGCGGCTGCGCGGTTCCGGGATCGGCCGGCGGGGTCTTGCCCGAATCGCCCATTCCACCGCCCATTTCGAGGAACGCGTTGACGGTCGAAGCCGACACCGCGCGCCCGAACAGCCAGCCCTGGGCCTCGGAACAGCCAAGCTTGCTGATCTCGCCGCGGACCTGCTCCGATTCGACGCCCTCGGCGGTCATCGGCACGTTGAGCTTGTGGCCCAGATTGGCGATGGTATCGACGATCGCGTCGGTCCGTTCGCTCTTGACCAGCGACCGGATGAACCTCTTGTCGATCTTGATCCGGTCGAGCGGCAGCGTGTGGAGCTGCGCCAGCGACGCATAGCCGGTGCCGAAATCGTCGAGCGAAATGCTGATCCCGACATTCTTGAGGCTGTGGATGATGGTCGTGACCTGCTCGCGATCCTCGAGCAATGACGCCTCGGTGATCTCGATCTCGAGCCGGTTGGCCGGGAAGCCGGTCGCCGCCAGCACCTTGACCACCTGCTGCGCCAGCGTCCGGTCGCGGAACTGGACCGGCGACACGTTGACCGCGATCTTGAGGTGCTGCGGCCACTTGCGCGCTTCGTTGAGCGCTTGTTCCATCACGCTCATCGTCAGCGGCCCGATCAGCCCGGTGGTCTCGGCGATATCCATGAACCCGGCCGGCTCGATCAGGCCGCGGGTCGGCGAGCGCCAGCGGGCGAGCGCCTCGAACCCGACCAGGTCGCGCGTGGCGAGGTCGATCAACGGCTGGAAGAACGGCACGAATTCGCCGCCGTCGATGCCGTTGCGAATGTCTTCTTCGAGCTTGAGCCGCTCGGACAGCTCGATCTCGAGCGCGCGGTCGAACCACGCGAAGCTGTTCCGGCCGGCCCGCTTGGCGGTGTAGAGCGCGACGTCGCAACGCCGCAGCACGGCCGAATCGCTATCCGACCGTTCGATCACGGCAAGCCCGATCGAGGCCGAGATATGGGCCTGGATGTTGCCGATGCTGAACGGCGTGCTGAGCCGGTCGACCAGGCTCTGGGCGAGTTCCTCGGCGCGCCGGGTGTCGGCGCTTTCGAGCATGATCGCGAATTCGTCACCGCCGATCCGGGCGCAGCACGAGCCGTCGGGGGCCGAGCCGCGGATGACTTCGGCCACCCCGCACAGCAATTGGTCGCCGGTCATGTGACCGTGGAGATCGTTGACCCGCTTGAAGTGATCGAGGTCGAGCAGGATCAGCACGCCGCTGCGGCGGCTGTCGCGCAAATCGGCCAGCGAGCGCAGCAGTTCGCGGCGGTTGGCGAGCCCCGTGGTCGGGTCGGAATTGGCGTTACGGTGCGCCGCGCGCTCGGCCCGCTCGTGGGCGTCGAGCGCATCGCGCAGGTCGCGCGAACGGAACCAGCCGAACAGGATGATCGCGATATTGAGCAGGAACGCGGTCTTGAGGCTGATGCCCGACGCCGGCAGCTGGAAGCCGCCGATCGCCGCCGGCACGATCTGGCTGCCGAGCCCGACGAACATCAGGATCGCAGCCAGCGTCGCGCAGCTGGTGATGATATGGCTGCCCGCTAGGCGGGCCGCTTGGCTTCGTGCTCGCGTCACAATGTCCACGTGTGATGGTTGTCCACGCGGTCAATCTGGCTTGGATAGATGAAAATACTCCTACCGAAACGGACAAAAGCCCGCCGGCGGAGTGACATTTTCACAACTTTTTGAAGAAATTGGCCGGCGCCGACGCCGTTGCTAGCGCTCCGCGCGGGGCTCCCCTGGAGCGAACACGTCGCCGAAATAATCGCCGCGGTACCAGCGTGGGCGGCTGTCGGCGTCGGCCAGAGCGCGCGTGATGCGGTAATTGAGCGCGGCGTAGCGCGCGCCCGCCGGCCAGTTGATCGGCTGGGTCAGATCGTCGCGCGGGCTGTGGTAGGTGGTCCGCAAATAGCGCGCCCAAGCCGGCTTGCCGCCGTTTTCCGGACCGGTCGTCAGCAGCACCGCCGGAATGCCGCGCAGCACGAAGCGGTAATGGTCGGAGCGGATGAACAGATTCTCCTGCGGCAGCGGATCGGGCGACAGCTTGACCGACAGTCCGGCGGCCGCGCCGGCGATAATCCGGCCGGCGGTCGAGCGCTCGGCGCCATAAGCGACGACATCGGTGAAATCGTAAAGCAGCACCGGCATGTCGAGGTTGACCGCGGCGACGATCTGCCTGGTCGGATAGGCCGAGTGGGTGATCAGAAAGTCGGAGCCGAGCATGCCGAGTTCCTCGCCGGTGTTGGCGATGAACAGCAGCGAGCGGCGCGGCGCCCGGCCCGAATTGGTGAAGGTCCGCGCGACTTCGAGCAGGGTTGCGACCCCGGCCGCATTGTCGAGCGCGCCATTGTTGATCGCATCCGCGCCCAGCGCCGCGCCGGGCGTGATCCCGATATGGTCGAGGTGGCCCATCAGCACCACCAGCTCGCTCTTCAGCCGCGGATCGCCGCCGGGCAGCAGCGCGACCACTTCGGGGCTGGTGAAATCCTGCCACACACTGTCGTCGGCGATCGCCAGCCGGGCGGGCAAGGCAAAGCCGGCGTTCGGCCCGCCCTCGGCCGCGCCGACCTGGTCGAACGTCCGCGGCGCGCCCTTGAACAGCTGCCTGCTCAATGCCGGCGACAACACCAGGGAGGCGATGCGCGAGCCGGCGTTGCCGGTCATTCCCGCCCGATCGACCCAGTCGACCACCGGCCGCTTCGACACTCCGGCGGCCGGGTTGGGCCCGATCAGATTGAGCTCGGCGATCCCGACCGCACCCTTGCTCGCGGCGACCTCGTCCTTGGTCAGCTCGAGGTGCGCGGCGACGTCGCCGGGCAGCGACCCGGGCGTGCCGCGCAACATCACCACGATCTTGCCGCGGACATCGAGCCCGGCATATTCGTCGATGCCCAGTTCGCGGTCGCTGACGCCGTGGCCGACGAACACCAGCCCGGCGTCGATCGCGCGGCGTTGCTGGGTCAGGGCGGGCAGCAACCCGATCTCGGCCGCGCCGAGCATGCGCGTTTTGCCAGCGGTCAGCAGTCGGATCTGCGGCACACCGGCGTGGGTTGCGCGGCGCAGGGGCACTTCGACCAGCCAGCCGCCGCCGGTCCCGCCCGGCGTCAGGCCGAGGCTGGTGAACTGGGCGGCGACATATTGGGCGGCGATGGCATGGCCGCGCGAGCCGGTGTCGCGCCCTTCGAGCAGGTCGCTGGCGAGGAACTGCACGTCGGCGTGGATGCGGTTGGCCGAGGCCTGGTCGTGGATTGGGGCGGGCGCGACCGTCGCCGCCGTCAGCGGCAGCGCCAGGCAGGCGGCGCCAATCCGGGCGAGACGGGCGAGGATCGTCACCGGGTGGCGGTCTGCAGGTGTCGTTCCCACTCGAGCGCGTGCGCGATGATGGTGTCGATCGCGGCGAAACGCGGGTTCCAGTCGAGCGTGTCCCTGAGCGCCCGGTTCGAGGCCACCAGCAACGGCGGATCGCCGGCGCGGCGCGGCCCGACGATCCGCGGCACGGGCTGGCCGACCACCCGGTCGAGCGCGTCGAGCACCTCGAGCACCGACAGGCCGGTGCCGTAGCCGCAGTTGAGCACGAGATTGTCGTCTGGCTGGTCGATCAACCGCTCGAGCGCTGCGACATGGGCCGCGGCAAGATCGCTGACGTGGATGTAATCGCGCACGCAGGTCCCGTCGGGGGTCGGGTAATCGGTCCCGAACACATCGACCGCGGCGCGCTTGCCGACCGCGGCTTCGACCGCGACCTTGATCAGATGGGTCGAGCCCTTGCCGATCTGCCCGGCGCGCTGCCCGGGGTCGGCCCCAGCGACGTTGAAATAGCGCAGCGCGGCGTAATTGAGCGGCCGTGCGGCAGAGGTGTCGGACAGCATCCGCTCGGTCATCAGCTTGGACGCGCCATAGGGGTTGATCGGAACCTTGGGGTCGGCTTCGTCGATCGGCACCCGCTCGGGCGCGCCATAGACCGCGGCGGTCGACGAAAAGACGATATGGCGCACCCCGGCGGCGACCGCGGCGCTGATCAGGGAATGGCTCGCGAGCGTGTTGTTGGCATAATATGCGAGCGGCTGTTCGACCGATTCCGGAACCACGATCGAGCCCGCGAAATGGAGGATCGCGCCGATTGTCTGCTCGGCCAGGATGCGATCGACCAGCGCCCGGTCGGCGATCGAGCCTTCGAAGAATGGGACGTCGGACGGGACCACCGAGCGGGTGCCGTTGGACAGATCGTCGATCACCGCGACCGGCCACCCCGAATCGCGCAGCGCGAGGACGGCATGGCTGCCGATATAGCCGGCCCCGCCGGTCACGAGCACTGGAAGCTTGGTCATCGGCCGGGGTGGCTAGCGGATGATGCAGCGGTGCGCCAGCGGTCAGGCTCCAGACCCTGCGGTGGACCGAGGTCAATCAAAAAACTTGCCGACTATCGATAAGTGTAATATCGTTTATCGATATGATAAGTCGTTGGGAGGTTTGACGCCGATGCCCCGTTCCTATTCCGCCGCTCTGCCGATCGCGATTGTCGTGCTGAGGATATTGATCGTTCTCAACTGGTTGTCGGGGCTGGCCATCTTCGCCTTGCTGGTCGCGACGATCGTCGCGCAGCAGTGGACCTTCACCGCGCTCGGCATCACGCCCGACTCGGGGATTCCCGGCCAGATCATGGGTTTGCGCGCGGTCGCCGCGCTCGGCCTGGTCGTGGTCGCGTTCAATTACGCGATCCTCAAGCGGCTGGTGGCGATGGTCGCCTCGGTCCGCGCCGGTGACCCGTTCGTCGCCGCCAACGCCTATCGCTTGCAGGCGATCGCCTGGTGCCTGCTCGCTCTGCAACTGGTCGGCCTGGTCATCGCCGCGCTCGGCCACATGCTGTCGACCCCGGCCCACCCGCTCCATCTCGACGCCGGCTTTTCGGTCAACGGCTGGGTCGCGGTGTTGCTGACCTTCATCCTCGCCCGGGTCTTCGCCGAAGGCACGCTGATGCGCGAAGACCTCGAAGGGACGGTGTGACATGGCCATCGCCGTCAAGCTCGACGACGTGCTCCACGAGCGGCGGATGACGCTCACCGAACTGGCCGAGCGGATCGACATCACGCTTGCCAATCTGTCGATCCTCAAGACCGGCAAGGCGCGCGCGATGCGTTTCTCGACGCTCGATGCGATCTGCCTCGCGCTCGACTGCCAGCCGGGGGACATCCTCGAGTTCATCGTCGATCCGGGCGCGGCCGCGGAGCCGGGCGCAGCGTGACCAGGGCAATGGCCCCCAGCGCACCGTCCGGCGATCCCCGCTCCGACGCCGGCGCCGAACCCGGACTGTCGCTCGTCCGGCTCTATATCCTGCGCGCCATGTATGTGGTGCTGGTGATCGGGCTCGGCGCGATGATCGTGCCCGAGATCGCCAGCCACCCGCTGACCAGCCGCGGGGTCATCCCGAGCCTGCTCGGGGCGATCTGGCTGCTCGCCTTCCTCGGCCTGCGCTACCCGGTCGAGATGATCCCGCTGCTGCTGTTCGAATTGACGTGGAAGGCGATCTGGATGGCCGCCTACGGACTGCCGCAATGGTCGGCCGGCCAATATCCGCCGACCTTCGCCGACGATTTCTTCAATATCGCGTTCGGCGCGGTGCTGCTGCTGGTCATACCGTGGGGCTATGTGTGGCGCCATTTTGTCCGGCGGCCGGGCGCGCGCTGGCGGTGAGTCCGGACACGTGCCGGCGGGGCTTCCCACGCGATACCGCCCGCACTATCAGGCCGCGCTGATCCACCCCGGTTTTTTCCAAGAAGGTTTCATGGCAATCACGATTTCGAGCGCGTTCGACGCGGGCAACATTCGCGTCGTAAAGACTGACGGCGACCTGGTCGATCTGGAGATCGTCAAGGATCACGGCTCCGACTTCTACCAATGGTTCTACTTCCGCGTCGCCGGCGCCGCCGGCCGCGAAGTGACCCTGCGGATCGTCAATTGCGGCGGCTCGGCCTATCCCAACGGCTGGCCCGATTATCACGCCTGCCTGTCGGTCGACCGCGAGGATTGGGTGCGCATCGCCGAGACCATCTATGCCGACGGCGTGCTGACGATCCAGCTGACGCCGCCGACCGATTGCGTGTGGATCGCGTATTTCGCGCCTTATTCGATGGAGCGCCATCACGACCTGGTGACCGCGATCGCGTCCCAGGACGGGGTCGGCTACCGCTCGCTCGGCAAGTCGCTCGACGGCCAGGACATCGACTGCCTGACGATCGGCGACGGCGGCCTGAAGGTGTGGCTCTACGCCCGCCAGCATCCCGGCGAGACCATGGCCGAATGGTGGATGGAAGGCGCGCTCGAGAAATTGTGCGACCCCGACGATCCGGTCGCCCGCGTGCTGCGCCGTGAGTGCACTTTCCGGGTGGTCCCCAACATGAACCCCGACGGTTCGCGCCGGGGGCATCTGCGGACCAACGCGGCGGGGGTCAATCTCAACCGCGAATGGCACGCGCCGAGCGCCGACAAGAGCCCCGAAGTGCTGGTCGTCCGCAATGCGATGGACGAGACCGGGGTCGATTTCGCGATGGACGTCCACGGCGATGAGGCGATCCCGGCCATTTTCCTCGCCGGGTTCGAGGGCATTCCCTCGCTGACCGCGCGCCAGAGCGAGCTGTTCAAGCTGTTCAGCGACACGCTCGAGCGGCTCTCGCCCGACTTCCAGACCGCCCAGGGCTATGAAGTGCCGCCGCCGGGCCAGGCCAACATGTCGATGTCGACCACCCAGCTCGCCGAGCGCTTCGGCTGCGTCTCGATGACGCTCGAAATGCCGTTCAAGGACAACAGCAACCTGCCCGACCCGGTCTATGGCTGGTCGCCGCAGCGCTCGAAACTGCTCGCCGCGGCGTGCCTCGACGCGCTCTACGGGATCCTGCCCGAGCTCAAGCGCGCGCGCTCCAAGGCGGACTGATGCCGACCCTGGTCCTGCTCCGCCACGGCCAGTCCCAGTGGAACCTCGAGAATCGCTTCACCGGCTGGTGGGACGTCGATCTGAGCGACAAGGGAGTGGCCGAGGCGAGCGCCGCCGGAGCGCTGCTCAAGGCCCGCGGGTTCGACTTCGACCGCTGCTTCACCAGCGTTCTCACCCGCGCCATCCGCACGCTGCACCTGGTGCTCGGCGAAATGAACCGGCTGTGGCTACCGGTGACCAAGGACTGGCGCCTCAACGAGCGCCACTATGGCGCGCTGACCGGCCTCAACAAGGCCGAGATGATCGCCCAGGTCGGCGCCGACCAGGTCAAGCTGTGGCGCCGCTCGTTCGACATCCCGCCGCCGCCGATGGCCGACGACAGCCCGTTCGTGGTCGCCGGCGACCGCCGCTATGCCGGCCTCGCCGTACCGCGCAGCGAGAGCCTCAAGGACACCATCGCCCGGGTCCTGCCCTATTACGAGGCCGAGATCGTGCCGGCGTTGCGGGCCGGGCAGCGGGTGATCGTCTCGGCCCACGGCAATTCGCTCAGGGCGCTCGAAAAGCATCTGTCGAACATCGACGACCAGGCGATCATCGGGCTCGAAATCCCGACCGGCGAGCCAATCGTCTACGATCTCGCCGACGACCTTTCCGTCCGCGAGCGCTATTATCTGGCGCAGCGCGACCGCTGAGTGGCCGGCCTAGGCCGCGGCTTTCTTCTGGTACATCGCCTCGTCGGCGCGCGACATGACCGCTTCGGGATCGTCCTCGGCGGCGATCATCCCGATCCCGATCGCGACGCTCAGCGGCAGTGGCGCGCCGTCGTGGTTGAAGTCGCAGTCGGCGATTCGCTCGACCAGCCGCGCCGCGGTCTCCGCGGCGATGGTCGGGTCGGCATGCTCGAGCAGGATGCCGAATTCGTCGCCGCCCAGCCGCGCCACGCAATCGCCGCTGCGCACCCCGCTGACGAGCAATTCGGAGACCCGGATCAGCGCTTCGTCGCCGGCCTTGTGGCCGCGGCTGTCGTTGATCCCCTTCAAGCCGTCGATATCGACGAACAGCATCGCGCCATGGTCGCCGTAGCGCTTGACCCGCGCGATCAGCGCGTCAAGCTGGCGCATGAAGCCGCGCCGGTTGGGCAAGCCGATCAGCGGGTCGAGATGGGCCAGCTGGTCGAGCTGCTCGACCTTCGCCTGGAGCCGCGCAATCTCGTTGCGCAGCCGCGCGATCTCGCTGCCAAGATCTTCCGCGCTGGAAATTTCAGTGACGGTATTGGGCATGATGGGCGTGTTTCGAGTCCCCCGCGTGAACATAGCGTGATTCGCGAAATCAGGAAATCCGTCGCGGCGGACGATGGCAAAGCGGCGATTGCGCCCTTCCGATCATGTACCTAAACGCGCTGTTTCAGATTTCGTGACATTGGGACGATGGATGAGCGAGCCGCTGGTCGGGATCATCATGGGCAGCCGCTCCGACTGGGAGACCATGCGCCACGCGGCCGAAGCCCTCGACAGCCTCGGCATAGCGCACGAGGTCAAGGTGGTGTCGGCCCACCGCACGCCCAAGCGGCTCAATGATTATGCCGCAAGCGCCCAGGGCCGCGG
>JBDSGH010000016.1:0-3408 GCA_039919095.1 Sphingomicrobium sp.
CCCCGCCAAATCGGTCGCGCTGCCATGATCCATCGCCTCCTGGTTTCGGAGCCGATTCAATCAATGCGAACCGGAGTCGTTCCGTGTTGCGGCCTTGAGAGCTGAAACAAAGCCGGCGACGTCGCCATTTTCGGTGGCCAGCGCGACGATCGCCGAGCCGCTGATCACCCCCGCCGCGCCAGCCGCCAGTGCCGCTCGAACATGGTCGGGGCGAGCGATTCCGAACCCGAATATCGGCGGCGGGGCCTTGGCCTGGCGCAACGCGTCGATCAGCCCGCGGTCGAATTCGGCTGCGGCGTGGACTCCGGTGATCCCGGCGCGGGTCACGCAATAGGTGTAGCCCGACCCCAATTGGGCGATTTGCGCGATCGTCGCGGGCGGCGTGTTGGACGCGGCGATCAGCACCGGATCGAGCCCGGCCACACGCATCTCAGCCGCCCACGGCCCTGCTTCGCGCGCTGGGAGGTCGGCGACCAGCAGGCTGTCGGCTCCGGCTTGCGCGGCGCGGCCGAAAAAATACTCGCGCCCGCGCGCCATTACCAGATTTGCATAAGTCAGGATGCCGAGCGGGACGTGCGGGTGTCGCGCGCGGAAGCCGGCGATCAGATCGAAGCAGTCGGCGACCTTCACTCCAGCATCGAGCGCGCGCTTGGCCGCGGCCTGGATCACCGGCCCGTCGGCAACCGGATCGGAAAAGGGAATGCCGACCTCGACCATGTCGGCGCCGCCCCCGACCACCGCGTCGAGCAATGCGGCGGACTTCTCGAGGCCGGGGTCGCCGAGCATCAGGAAGGCCCCGAATGCGCCCTCCCCGCCCAGCCGGTCGAACATTCGGGCGTAGCGGCTCATGCGCTTGGGCCGAGCAGTTGCTGGGCTTGCGCGACGTCCTTGTCGCCGCGACCCGACAGGCCGACCAGCAGGATCGAATCGGGCTCCGCCTCGGCCAGCTTGAGCGCATGGGCCAGCGCATGGGCCGATTCGAACGCGCACAAGATGCCTTCTTTTTCGGCCAGCAGCCTGAACGCGGCCAGCGCCTCTGCGTCGGTCGCGCCGACATATTCGGCCCGGCCGCTGTCCTTCAGATGCGCATGCTCGGGGCCGACGGCGGGATAATCGAGCCCGGCCGAGACCGACCAGCTGTCCGAAATCTGCCCGTCGTCGTCCTGCAACACATAGGTTTCGGCGCCGTGGAGGATGCCCGGCCGGCCGCGCAGCAGGGTCGCGCCATGCTCGGCGCCGTCGAGCCCCTTGCCGGCCGCCTCGACCCCGATCAACCGCACCTCCTCGGCAAGGAAATCCGAGAACAGGCCGATCGCGTTGGACCCGCCGCCGACGCAGGCAATGACCGCATCGGGCAAGCGGCCGAGCTGGTCGAGCATCTGCGCCCTCGCTTCCTGGCCGATGACCCGCTGGAATTCGCGCACCATCAGCGGGAACGGGTGCGGGCCGGCGACCGTGCCGAGCAGATAATGGGTGTCGGCAAAGCTCGCCGACCAGTCGCGCAGCGCTTCGTTGATGGCGTCCTTCAGGCCGCGCCCGCCGCTTTCGACCGGTACCACCTCGGCGCCCGTCAGCTCCATCCGGAAGACGTTGAGCCGCTGCCGCTCGACGTCGTGCGCGCCCATGTAGATGCGAGTCTCGAGACCGAGCAGCGCCCCCGCCAGCGCAGTCGCCACGCCATGCTGGCCGGCGCCGGTCTCGGCGATCAGCCGGCGCTTGCCCATGCGTTTCGCCAGCAGGCCCTGGGCGAGCACCTGGTTGGTCTTGTGCGCGCCGCCGTGGAGCAGATCCTCGCGTTTGAGATAGATCGTGCTCGGCAGGTTGCGGCAGCGGGTCAGCGGGGTCGGGCGGCCAGCGTAATCGGCGAGCAAGCCGTCGAGTTCGGCGGTGAATGCAGGGTCGTCTTGCGCGTCGAGGAACGCGGTTTCGAGTTGCTCCAGCGCGGGCACCAGGATTTCGGGCACGTAGGTGCCGCCGAACCGTCCGAAGCGGCCACTCAGGCGCATTGGGCGAGCTCGCGGCGGGCGGCCGGACGAAGCGCGTTGAACAAGGCGGCGATCTTGACCGGAGACTTGACCCCGGGCGCGGCGTCGAGCGCCGAGCCGACGTCGATTGCATAAGCCCCGAGCGCCATCGCGGCGGCGGCGTTGGCTGGTCCGATGCCGCCGGCAACCAGCGCTTGCGGCAGGTCGGGATGACGCGCGAGCTGGCTCCAGTCGAAGCCCTGCCCGCTGCCGCCCGCGCCATGGTCGAACAGCAGGCGATCGACCCCGGGCCGGTCGAGCTGGCTGGCGGCGGCGTCGACCGCGCCCCAAATCTCGCAGCCATCAGGCAGCGACCGCCGCAGCTCGGCGATCTGGTCGGCGTCCTTGGCGCCGTGGAGCTGGACGGCATGGAGCGACAGGGATCGCGCGGCGTCGGCGATTGCGGCGGTCGCGGCATTGCGGAAAATGCCAACGGGCCGGGCCACTCCGGTAACCAGTGGCCGCGCTTGCTCGACGGTCACCGCGCGCGGCGTTCCGGGGACGAACACGAAGCCGGCGAAGGTCGCCGGGGCGGCCGCGGCGACGTCCTCCGCGCGATTGAGGCCGCACAGCTTGACCCGGCCGAACACCAACTGGCGCGCGGCGGCGGCGGGATCGTCGGCCTGCATCAGCGCGCTGCCGACAAGGAAGCCGTCGACCTTGTCCGACAGGCGCTCGACGTCCTTGCGGGTGGCAATGCCCGATTCGGCGACCAGCAGGCGGTCGCGCGCCAGCGGAGCGAGCCGCTCGCTCGTCGCAAGGTCGATCGAAAGGTCGCGCAAGTCGCGGTTGTTGAGCCCGATCAGCGGCGCGCCGAGCGCCAGCGCGCGGCGCATCTGGGTATCGTCATGGACCTCGACCAGCGCGTCCATGCCCAGCCGCCGCGCCTCCGCGATCAGGCCGCGTGCGGCTTGGTCGTCGAGCACCGACAGCATCACCAGCACCGCGTCGGCGCCGGCGATCCGGGCTTCGGCGACCTGGCGCGGATCAATCAGGAAATCCTTGGCCAGGATCGGCCCTGCGAACGCCGCGCGCGCCGCGGCGAGGTCAGCCAGCGATCCACCAAAATACGCCCCGTCGGTCAGCACGCTGAGCGCGTCGGCGACGCCGCCATAGCCGCGCGCAATCGCTGCCGGGTCAGCGTTGCTGCGGATTCGGCCGAGCGATGGCGACGCCTTCTTGATTTCGAGGATGAAGCGCGCGCCGGGCTGGGCGATCGCGGCGGCGAGGCTGCGCATGGTCGGCACCGCCCGCGCCCGCAAGCCGTCGAGCGTCACGCCGGCCAAGCGCGCCGCTAGTTCGGCGCGCTTGGCGGCGACGATCTCGCCGAGGATTCCGTCAACCATGGCTCGCCTCGACGAAGCGATCGAGCACCCCGCCGGCA
>JBDSGH010000017.1:0-7295 GCA_039919095.1 Sphingomicrobium sp.
CGTCCGATCCGTTCGGCAGCGGCGGGGCGGAAACCGCGGCGAGCGATCTTGGGATCGCCTTCCTCGGGCGACTGCCGCTGTCGCTGGCGCTGCGCACCGCATCCGACGCCGGCACGCCGCCGGCCGCCGGCGACGGTCCCGAAGCCGAGGCCTTCGCGCGCCTCGCCGACAAATTGCTGGCGGCGCTGGATACCGCCGCCGCCTGACGCATTGTGGGAACCAAACCAGGAGAGCCGCCATGCCATTGACCAGCGACGAGGCCATCACCGAACTGCTGACCGGCGCCCGGACCATTGCCATGGTCGGCGCCTCCGACCGGCCCGACCGACCGTCCTATGGCGTGATGCAATTCCTGCAGTCGCACGGCTATCGCGTGCTGCCGGTCAATCCGCAGATCACCGGCGAGCATGTCCACGGCGAATTCGTGTGGCGCGAACTGGCGCAGATCGGCGAGCCGATCGACATCGTCGACATCTTCCGCCGCCCGACCGCCGCCGGCGAAGCGATCGACGAGGCGATTGCCGCCGGCGCCAAGGCGGTCTGGCTGCAGCTTGGGATCGTCAACGCCGAGGCGGCCGAGCGGGCCGAGCAGGCCGGGCTCAAGGTGGTGATGGACCGTTGCCTCAAGCTCGAAATCCTAAGGCTGAAGCTCGCCAACGTCGCCGTCGAATAGACGTGCGAACCGCTTGACTCGCCCACCGCGGAGGAACAGCTTGGCGATTGGGAATGCGGCAAAGGGGAACTGCCGTTCAGGAACAAGGGGCATTATCGATGACATTGGTCACACGGATCGCGCTTGGCGCGTGCGTTGCACTGGGTGCGCTGACGCCGGCGTCGGCGACCCACAGCTGGGCTGGCTACCATTGGGCCGGCAACGGCACCAACGTGACGATCAAGGTCAACAAGTCGATCAGTTCGCAATGGACGTCCTCGGTCAATACCTCGATTGCCGACTGGGACGTGTCGAAAGAATTGACGCTGACCAGCGCCACCTCGTCGGCAGGCGCGAAACGGTGCAACCCGATCGCCGGCCAGATTTTGGTGTGCAACGACAGCTATGGGAAGCGCGGCTGGCTCGGCATCGCTTCGATCTGGCTGACCAGCGGCCACATCAGCCAGGCCACGACCAAGCTCAACGACAGCTATTTCAACACGGCGCAGTATAACAATCCCCAGTGGCGCGCGCTGGTCGCTTGCCAGGAGATCGGCCACGACTTCGGGCTCGACCACCAGGACGAGGCTTTCGGCCCGCCCAATCTGGGGACCTGCATGGATTATACCAACGATCCCGATGGCGGTGGTGCTTATGGTCCGTCGAACCTGCACCCCAACGCCCACGACTATGACGAGCTGGCGGCGATCTATAACCACGATGACGGGTTCACCACCGCGACCGCGACCGTTTCAACCAATTTCGGCATCCGTGCGGTCGGCCAGGCGCCGCCGCAAGCCACGCAGGACGCCGGCAACAGCCCGGCGGAATGGGGCCGCGCGATCCATAACGACGGTCAAGGCCGGCCCGACGTCTTCCTCAAGGATCTGGGTGGCCGCCACAAGGTGATCACCCACGTCTTCTGGGCAATCGGCGAGGGCCACGCCCGCTCGCACTGAAAGCGCCCGCCCGGGCTAGGCCGCCCCGACGGTCATTTCCGGCACCAGCACGGTCGGCGCATCGACGCCGCGACGGAACTCGAGGTCGGCCCCGGGCTCGAGCGTGGCGAACATGTCGATCAGGTTGGAGGCGATGGTAATCTCCGACACCGGCTCGGCGATCTCGCCGCCGCGGACCATGAAGCCGGCGGCGCCGCGGCTGTAGTCGCCAGTCACGCCATTGACCCCCTGGCCGATCAGCTCGGTAATCAGCAGCGCTTCGGGAAAGGCGGCGAGCAGCTCGGCGCGCGAGCGCGGCCCGGCGGCAAGATAGAAATTGCTCGGGCTCGCGCCCGGCGCGCCGCCCGCTCCGCGCGCCGCATGGCCGGTCGGCTGGATGCCGAGCTGGCGGGCCGAGGCGCTCTCCGCGATCCAGCTATGCAGCACGCCGCCGGACACCAGCTCGGTGCGCGCGACCGCCAGCCCCTCGCCGTCGAACGGGCGCGAGCGCAGCCCGCGTTGGCGGAGCGGATCGTCGACGATTGCAACCCCGGCGCCGAACAGCTGGCTGCCGAGCTTGTCCTGCAGGAAGCTCGACTTGCGCGCGACCGACGAGCCGCTGATGGCGCCTGCAAAATGGCCGAGCAGCGACGACGCCACGCGCGGGTCGAACAGCACCGCCATCCGGCCCGGCTTGGGGCGAGTCGAATTGAGCCGGGCAACCGCGCGCGTCCCGGCCAGGCGGCCGATGTCTTCGGCGGCATCGACATCGTCGAGATGGCGCGCGCTGTGCCACGCATGGTCGCGCTGCATCCCCGCGCCTTCGCCGGAGATCACTCCGGCAGAGCGGCTGTAGCCGGTCGCGCGAAAGGCGCCGGCAAACCCGGCGGATGTCGCCAGCGCCAAGGTCGACGCCGATGCAGCGGCCGACCCGCCGCTCGAATTGGTCACTCCGGCAACCGCCAACGCGGCTTGCTCGGCGGCCAGCGCGTTGGCGCGCAACAAGGCTGGGTCGGGATCCTGGCCGTCGTCGGCATCGAGCGCCGGAAGCTCCCCGCGCTGGAGCAGCGATTGCGGGGCAAGGCCGGCGAACGGATCTTCGGGCGCTTCCGCGGCCATTGCCAGTGCGCGATCGACCAGCGCCGCCAGCGCATCGTCGCCAAGATCGGACGAAGCGACCGTCGCCGAGCGCTGGCCGAGGAACAGCCTGAGGCCGATTTCCTCGCCTTCGGAGCGGTTGATCTGCTCGAGTTCGCCCAACCGCACCTGGACGCCGCTCGACCGCTCACCGACATAGATTGCATCGGCCGCATCGGCGCCGGCGGCGGCGGCGCGCTCGACCAGCGCCTGGGCCGCCTCGCGGGCTTGGTTCACACTCAACATGGGCGAGCGCCTAGCGGCTCGACAGGCCGACCGCCAGCATCCCGAGAAACATCAGCAGGCCGCAAGTGCGGTTCGAGCGGAACAGCCCGAGTGCGCCCTCGCCGTCCGCGGGATTGGCGCGCAAGGCCTGGTTGGCGAGGTGCAGCGTGGCCGGAAGCAGCGCGAGCAGCGCCAGCAAGTCCGGCCGCACCGACCAGATCGCGGCGCCCCACAGCAGCACCGCCAGGCCATAGAAAATGGCGATTCCGAGCGGCGCCTGCGCGCCAAGCCGCCGGGCCGAGGATTTGACCCCGACCAGCGCATCGTCCTCGATGTCCTGGATGGCGTAGAGCGTGTCATAGCCGATCACCCACGAAACGGTGCCTGCGTAGAGCCACAGCGCCGACGTTTCGAGGCGGCCGGTGACCGCCGGCCAGCCGACCAGCGCGCCCCACGAGAAAACCAGCCCGAGCCACGCCTGCGGCCACCAGGTGATGCGCTTCATGAACGGGTAAGCTGCGACCAGCGCGATGCTGCCGAGCGCCACAGTTTGCGCGATCCGCTCGAGCTGGACCAAGACGATCAGGCCGATGGCGCACAGCAAAGCGGTTAGCAGCCAGGCCGCGATCGGCGATACCCGGCCGCTGGCAAGCGGGCGCAACCGGGTCCGCTCGACGCTGCGATCGAGCTCGCGGTCGACGATGTCGTTGTAGACGCAGCCCGCGCTGCGCATCACCAACGCGCCGAGGCCGAGCCACAGGAACAGGTCCCAGCGCCCTTGTACGCCCGCCAAGGCAACGCTCCACGCGCACGGCCAATAGAGCAGCCAGGCGCCGATCGGTCGGTCGAGCCGCATCAGCGATGCAAACGGCCGCAGCCGCGGCGGCAATGAGCCGATCAGGCCGCGGCGCTCGCTGTCGGGGACGATGTCGGTGGGCGCGGTCACGATCGCCGACTAGCCGATCCGATATGGCCTGTCTTGGCTCCGGCGCCATTGTGCACCGCCCGGCGCCATCATAGGCTGGCGGCAGGATGATGCGGAAACTGCTTTTGATCGCGATATTGGGCAGCGCGCCGTCGCTCGGCGGCTGCGTCGCCGGGATGGCCGCCAGCGCGGTCGGCATGGCCGTTAAAAGCGCCCAGGGGCAACCGCAGAGCAACGCCCATCTCAAGCCGACCGCGGAGGCTTTGTGCAGCGCCCGCGCGGCGCAATATGGCACCGTCCACGTCATCGACGTGCAGCAATATTCGCCGAGCAAGATCATTGTCTGGGGAACGGCCGACAACGGCACCGTCCGGCAATCGTTCGAATGCGGCTTCGGGACCCAGATCAGCGGCTTCAAGCTGCGCCCGATCCCGGCTCATTAATCGGCGCCATGACTGCGACCCCGGCCTGGCCGCCCAGAAGCCTGCCGCGGCTGTTCGTCGCAACGCCGCTCGGCGATGGCGTGCGGGTCGTGCTCGACAAGGGACAAGCCAATTACCTCGGCAATGTGCTGCGGCTGAAACAGGACAGCCCGCTGCTGCTGTTCGACGGGGCCAGCGGTGAGTGGCTGGCGCGCATCGCACAGCTCGGCAAGAAGCATATGGCGCTGGTCGTCGAGCGCCGCACGCGCGAGGCCGAGGCGATCCCCGACCTGTGGCTGGCGTTCGCGCCGGTCAAGCGCGCGCGGATCGACTGGCTGGTCGAGAAAGCGACCGAGCTCGGAGTCGCGCGGCTGCTGCCGGTGACGACCCAGCGGACAATTGTCGAGCGGCTCAACCTCGAGCGGCTGCGGGCGCATGTCGTCGAAGCCGCCGAGCAATGCGGCCGGACCCGCCTGCCCGAACTGGACGAGCCGCAGCCGCTGGCCCGCTTCCTCGCCGAGCGCGACCCGGCGCGAACGCTCTATTTCGCCGACGAGCAAGGCGGCGAGCCGGCCGCACGCGCCTTCAAGCCAGGCACCGCAACCATCCTGACTGGGCCCGAAGGCGGCTTTGGCGACGACGAGCGGGCGGCGATCCGCGCCGCTCCAGCAACGGTTGCAATTTCGCTCGGGCCGCGCATCCTGCGCGCCGAAACTGCAGCGCTGGCGGCATTGGCAGCCTATATGACGGTCGCGGGCGACTGGCGGTGAACGGAACCGCCGCGCCCCTCCGTCCATTTTCTACTGCAGCAGTTGGAGGACCGCGCCATGGATAAGCCGCTCGTTGAAGTCGAAACCCTGGTCGAGGCGCCGGCCTCGGCGGTGTGGGACGTGCTGACGGCGCGCAAGTCGGCGATGTTCATGGGCGCCGACGTCGAAACCGACTGGGGGGTCGGATCGCCGATCGGCTTCACCGGCGAATTCGAAGGCAAGGCGTTCAAGGACCATGGCGAGATCCGCGACATCGAGGAACGCCGCCGACTCGCCTTCACCCATTACAGCCCGACTTCGGGCAAACCCGACGTGCCCGAGAGCTACAATTTGGTCGATGTCCGGCTCGAGCCGCATGGCGAGCGCACTCGGGTCAAGTTGAGCCAGACCCCGCTCGGCGACGAGCGCCCGGACGAGCAAACCGTCAAGGCCTTCCGCCGCAACTGGGAAGCGATGCTCAACGGGCTCAAGTCCGCCGCCGAGGAACGTTCGCTGGCGCGCGGCTGAGCGAAGCGGAATTGCTGGCATCGGTCCGGGCGCACGGCTACGGGCGCGACCGATGACTCAGCGCAACGACCAGGACAGTTCGAACGAGCGGCCGATCGAGAGCCGTGACGATTTGCTGTCGGTGTTCGCCGACGGCGAGAAGCCCATCGAGAACTGGCGGATCGGCACCGAGCATGAGAAGTTCGTGTATCGCTGCGCCGATCACCGCGCCCCGTCATGGGACGAGCCGGGAGGCATCCGCGACCTGCTCAATGGGCTGACTAAGTTCGGATGGGCGCCGATCGAGGAAGCCGGCAAAGTGATCGCTTTGTCAGGCCCCGACGGCACCGTCAGCCTCGAGCCCGCCGGCCAGTTCGAATTGTCGGGAGCGCCGCTCGAAAACCTCCACCAGACCTGCGCCGAGGCGGCTCGCCACCTCGAGCAATGCAAGTCGGTCGGCGGCCGGCTCGGGCTCGGCTTCCTCGGCCTCGGGATGTGGCCCGACAAGACCCGCGCCGAGCTGCCGGTGATGCCCAAGGGCCGCTACGCGATCATGCTCCGGCACATGCCGCGGGTCGGCAATCTCGGGCTCGACATGATGCTTCGGACCTGCACCATCCAGGTCAACCTCGATTATTCGTCCGAGGCCGACATGGTGAAGAAATTCCGCGTCGGCCTGGCGCTGCAACCGGTAGCGACCGCGCTGTTCGCCAACTCGCCAATCACCGAGGGCAGGCCGAACGGTTTCAAGAGCTTCCGCAGCCACATCTGGGAAGACACCGACCCGGCCCGGACCGGCATGCTGCCGTTCGTGTTCGAGGATGGCTTCGGCTACGAGCGCTACTGCGACTATGCGCTCGACGTGCCGATGTATTTCGTGTTCCGCGACGGCCAGTACATCGACGTTGCCGGCGAAAGTTTCCGCGCCTTTCTCGACGGCAAGCTGCCGCAACTGCCCGGCGAGAAACCGCGCATGAGCGATTTCATCGACCATCTGTCGACCGCTTTCCCCGAGGTTCGCCTGAAGAGCTTCCTCGAGATGCGAGGCGCCGACGGCGGGCGATGGAACCGGATCTGCGCGCTGCCCGCCTTGTGGGTGGGCCTGCTCTATAGCGATACCGCGCTCGACGCGGCGTGGGAGCGGGTCAAGCACTGGACCATCGGCGAGCGCGAGCAGCTCCGCCACGACGTCCCGCGCATGGCGCTCGAGGCGCCGGTGCCGGGCGGCGGGACGATGCTCGACCTGGCCCGCGAGGTAATCGATCTCGCCTCGCTCGGCCTGACCGAACGAGCGGTGCTCAACGCCGCCGGCGACAATGAAGGCGGCTTTCTCGACCCGTTGCGCGAAGTCGCCGCGAGCGGCATGACACCGGCCGACCGGCTGCTCGACAAATATGCCAATGAATGGCGTGGCGATGTCAGTCGAGTCTATGAGGAGATGAGCTTCTAAATGGACATCCAGACTCGCCAGCTGCGCACGCTCTACCCCGAAATCGAACCCTATAAGTCGGGCCATCTCGACGTCGGCGACGGCCACATGCTGTACTGGGAGTTGTGCGGCAATCCGCAGGGCAAGCCGGTGGTGTTCCTTCACGGCGGGCCCGGCGCTGGCTCCAGCATGGGTCACCGGCGCCAGTTCGATCCCGAACTCTACAACATCCTGGTGTTCGACCAGCGCGGTTGCGGCCGGTCGACTCCGCACGCCAGCCTCGAGGCCAACACCACCTGGCATTTGGTCGA
>JBDSGH010000018.1:0-4749 GCA_039919095.1 Sphingomicrobium sp.
ATCGCTTTCGCGATGCTCGGCGAGGGTGACAAGGCGGCGGGCCTGCTCGCCATGCTCAACCCGATCAATCACAGCCGGACCCGTCCGGAAGCGCATCGTTACAAGCTCGAGCCCTATGCGGTCGCCGCCGACATTTATTCGCGTCCTCCGCATGTGGGCCGCGGCGGGTGGAGTTGGTACACGGGCGCAGCCGGGTGGATGCATCGCGCCACCGTCGAATATGTCCTGGGCCTCCGAATTGAGGACGCCCAACTGTGCTTTGCACCGTGCGTCCCCACTTATTGGCCCCGCTTTGAAATGACCCTGAGGCATGGACTGGATAGCTATGAGATCGTGGTCGAGAATCCGGACGGCGTCTGCGAAGGCATCACATCCGCGCATTATGACAACATTGTCGTCGGCGAGCGGCCGCTCCGCCTCGACCTAAGGAATGATGGCAAAACACACAGCATCCGCATCATCCTGGGACCGGTGCCATCCTAGCCGGGTGGATCGCACGGACCATCGCCTTCAAAACCAACCGTAATGGTCGCATTTGTAATGTCCGCTTTCCACCCAAAGTAGACATCAGCAGGGCCCGCTCCGGCTCGCTTTGCAGGTCGCGCAAGCAATTCGGGTGTTACCCCAGTGTTACCCCGCGCCGCCGGACTTGAGCACAGGACGATCCGGGGCGGCAGATAACTACCTGGTTTTGCTGTGGAAATTGGAGCGGGCGAAGGGATTCGAACCCTCGACCCCAACCTTGGCAAGGTTGTGCTCTACCCCTGAGCTACGCCCGCTCGAGCGCTGAACCGCGCGGCTCGTGGATGGCCGCCTCGGCTGAGGTGAGGCGGGCGCCTAGCATGGGGCCCGCCGGTCCGGCAAGGGCTTGAGGCGCCGTCCCGGCAGCGGCTTGAGGCGCCGGGCCGGCGGTGGCTTGTGACCGGGCCGCTGGCCGCGCATATGGGCGCTCAGCACGGTTATTGGCAGCGGAGCGAAACCAGCGTGGCGACCCTTGGTCTGAGCGAAGCCGAGCGCGAAGCGATCGCGCGCCTCGAGCGCGACGTCATCGAACCGTCGATGACCGCGCTGGTGATCCTCGAATTCTGCACCCAGCCGTCCCCGGCGCTCGAGAAACTGGTCGCCGAGTACGCGTCCAAGGGGGTCAAGCTGGTCCGGCTCGATGTCGCCAAGGACCGGCTGATCGCCGCCCAGTTCCGGGTCCAGGCGGTGCCGACAGTCTACGCCTTCTACCAGGGCCAGCCGGTCGCCGACATCACCAGCTACCGCACCGAGGCCCAGCTCAAGGCGGTGTTCGACCAATTGCTGACCCAGTTGAAGATCGGCACCGGTGAAGCGGCCGACCAACAGGCCGAGATCGAGCCGCTGATGGCGATGGGCGAGCAGATCCTGGCCGAGGGCGACGGGCCGAGGGCAGTCTCGGTGTTCCGCCAGATCTTCGACCTGGCGCCCGACAATCCCGAGGTCGCCGGTGGACTGGCGCGGGCCTTGGTTGCCGCCGGCGAATTTGACGAAGTCGACCTCCTGCTCGGCTCGCTGCCGGCGCAGGTCGCCGACAAGCCGCCGCTGGCGCGCGCCCGCGCCGCGCTCGAGCTGGCGCGGGCGGTGCCGGCCGCCGACACCGGCGCGATCGAGGCGCGGATTGCCGCCAACCCCGACGACCATGACGCGCGCTTCGAGCTGGCCGGGGCCAAGGCCGCGGCCGGCGACCGCGACGGCGCCGCCGATGACCTGCTTGAGATCGTCGCCCGCGACCCCGACTGGAACGAGGGCGCGGCCCGCAAGCGGTTCCTGCAATTGCTCGAAGCGCAGGGCTTCGCCGACCCGTGGACGCGAAGCCAGCGGCGGAGGCTGTCGGCGTTGATCTTCACATGATGCCAACCGGGCAATGACCAAAGCCGCCCGAAAGACGGTGCGGCCGACGCGGGTGCCGATCTTCCCGCTGGCCGGCGCGATCCTGTTCCCGCGCTCGCAACTGCCGCTGCACATCTTCGAGCCGCGCTATCGCGACATGGTGCGCGATGCGATCGACGGTCCCGGCCAGATCGGGATGATCCAGCCGCTGACCATGACCGACGGCGCGGCGCCGCTCTACGCGGTCGGCTGCGTCGGCGAGATCGTCGGGGTCGAGGAGCTCGAGGACGGGCGCTACAATATCGTCCTCAACGGCGCCAACCGCTTCCGCCTGGTCGACGAGGCCGAGCCCGGCACGGCCTATCGCCAGGCCGACGTCGACCTGACCGCGTTCGACGACAGCGAGCCGCCGCCGCTGCCGCTGGCGCTGCGTTCGGAAGTCGAGCGCGAGGCGCGCCGGCTGGGCGACGTGCTCGGCCTGGCGGTCGACTGGGCGGCGGTCGGCCGGCTCGACGACGAGATGCTGGTCAACGCCATCGCCCAGGTCGCGCCATTCGACATCGGCGCCAAGCAGGCGCTGCTCGAGGCCGAGACGCTCGACACCCGGGCTGACCTGCTGGCCCAACTGATGCAGTTCCAGCGCATGGCGGCGAGCGCCGGCGCGGATACTGAACCGACTCTTCAATAAGCGTCGGATCGGCAGGCGTTAGATCGGCAGGCCGCGAAGCAGCAGCGGCAGGTCGCCGCTGGTGCCGCGCGCTTCGGACATCAACTGGTCCTTCAACGGACGCACGCGCTCGATCACGCCCATGCCGAAGCGCCGCACGGCCGACGCGGCAGCGCCAGGGATGCCATAGATCCGGGTCAGCCCGTCGGTCGCCATGGCCACCATCAAACTGTCGAGCGAACGCCAACGCTGATAGCGGTCGAGCAACTGGCGATCGCCGAGATCGAGCCCGAGCCGGGCGCCGTCGACCAGCACCTGGGCCAGGGCGGCGGCGTCGCGAAAGCCCAGGTTGAGACCCTGGCCGGCGATCGGGTGGACGGCGTGCGCCGCATCCCCGAGCAGAGCCAGCCGCTCGGCGGTGATCCGGGCGGCGTGGTGGAAGCCCAACGGATAGGTCGAGCGCGGCGCCGCCAGGCTGACTTCGCCGAGGACACCGCCCATCGCCGCTTGAGCTTCGGCGGCGAAATCCTGGTCGGACAGCGACAGCCAGCCGGGCGCGTCGGCCGCCGCGACCGACCACACGATGGCCGAGCGGTGGCCGGCCTGGTCGTCGGTCATCGGCAGCAAGGCGAGCGGGCCGCCGGGGTAGAAGATTTCGTAAGCGACCTCGCCGTGAGGGCGTTCGTGGCGCAGCGTCGAGACGATTGCCGAATGATCGTAGCGCCAGCGCGCGACGCGGATTCCAGCGGCTTCGCGGGTCGCTGAATTGCGCCCGTCGGCGGCGACCAGCAGCGGGGCGCTCAATTTGCGGCCGTCGGCCAGGTCGACCCGGACGCCGTCGGCATTGCGTTCGACCAGCGTCACCCGGGACTTCCATTGCAGCCACAGATTGGCGCCGCTTTCGGCGCGGTCGTGCAAGGCGGCGCGCAAATGGCGGTTCTCGTGCATCCAGCCCAATGGCTCGTCGTCGCCGCCGGGATCGAAGCACAGCCCGCCCGGGGCGAGCCCGTCGGCGACCTGGATGCGGCGAATGGGCCCACCCGGATCGGGCAGGAAATCGGCCACGCCGATGGTCTGCAACATCCGCATCGAGCTCGACGAGACTGCGCTGGTGCGGCCGTCGAATGCGGCCTGTTTGCGCTCGGCCGGGTCGGACGGATCGACCACGATCGCCGACAGCCCGCTCGAGTCGAGCGCGGCGGCGAGCGCCAGCCCGACCATCCCGCCCCCGAAGATGATGACGTCGGTGCGATCCATGACTGTGTCCGTAACGCCACGACGCCAAGAAGGCCACGCTTGACCGGCGAGTCCACGGCGAGGCATTCTGGGGCAAGGCATTTTCGACGCGCAACACGATTGGGGTGGACGATGGCGACCGCTGCGGCGCGGGCAAGGAAGCGGGACCTGGGACCCGATTGGCGCGAGGCGCTGAGCGCTTCGCTCAAGCGGCTCGCGCTGCGCTGCTGGGGAGCGCTGCTGGTCGGCGTCAGCATTGCCGCGGCGCTGGCCCTGGTGACCCACAGCTCGACCGATCCCAGCTTTACCACCGCCGCCGGGGGGCCGCCGACCAACTGGCTGGGCAGTACCGGCGCGTACGCCAGCGACGCTTTGCTGCTGTTCTTCGGCATGGGCGCGGTGCTGTTCCTGCCGGTGATCGCGATTGCCGGCTTACGCATGATCCGGCTCGAGCCGTCGGGACGGATCGGGCGCGGCCTGCTAATCGCCGCGGTCGGCGCGGTGCTGGTCGGGATTGCCCTGAGCCTGCTCAGCGGATCGGCGGTTTCGGGCCTGCCGAGCGGGTGGGGCGGAATGCTTGCGCTGGCGGCCGCCCACGGGGTTGGATTCGCCGTCGGCCAAATCCACAATCCAGCGGTCGAGGGGCCGCTCCAGCTGACCCTGTTGCTGCTGTTCGCGGTCGGCGGCCTGGCGCTGGGCTATTTCTCGATGGCGCTGCTGGACGATGAGAAAGCGTGGCTGGCGGCCTTGCTGCGGCGCGATTCGCGTCCGCGGTCCGCTGCTCCGCGCCGCACCGAGAGCGTTCGCGAAGAGGTCGCCGCCGCACCGCCGCGCTCACGTCCAGCGGTCGCCGTGACCGAACCCGCGCCGGCGATGGCGTCGGCGTCTCGCGGCGCGGCGGTGCGCCGGGCCAATGCCCGCCAGGCCAGCCTGGCGTTCGGCGGCACTTACGCTCTGCCGACGATCGACATATTGACCCCGCCGCCGGCGAG
>JBDSGH010000019.1:0-7579 GCA_039919095.1 Sphingomicrobium sp.
GCGATCCCGGCGATCTGGTTTCTCTCCATGTCCGCTCCTGAAAGCTCAGCCACGACCCGCGTCCCGGGCTTGTCCTCGAACGCCGAGAGTACGCGCAGCGGCAAATTCTCACGCATTGCAAGCCCGACCGAGCGGGTCTGCAGCACCTTGGCGCCGACCCCGGCCAGTTCGAGCATCTCCTCGAAGGTGATGGCGTCGAGCTTGCGCGCCTTGGGCACGATCCTGGGATCGGTGGTGTAGACCCCGTCGACGTCGGTGTAGATGTCGCAGCGGTCGGCCTTGACCCCGGCGGCGATCGCCACGGCAGACGTGTCCGACCCGCCGCGGCCGAGGGTGGCGACGCGGCCGTCCTCGCTGACCCCCTGGAAACCCGGGATGACCGCGACCGTGCCGCCCTTGAGCGCCTCGTCGAGCAGGCCCGATTCGACCGCGTCGACCCGCGCGTTGCCGTGAACGCCCGACGCCCGCACCAGCTGCCAGCCCATGAAGCTCCTCGCTTTGACCCCCATGTTCTGGAGGGTCATCGCGAGCAGCCCGGCGGTGACCTGCTCGCCGCTCGCGACCACCACATCATATTCGGTCGGATCGTGGAGCGCGGCCGCCTCGCGGCACAATTGCACCAGCCGGTCGGTCTCGCCGGCCATGGCCGAGACCACCACCAGCACTTCGTCGCCGTCGGCCGCTTCGCGCCGGACGCGTTCGGCGACGTGGCGGATGCGCTCGATGCCGGCCATCGACGTGCCGCCGAATTTCATCACGATACGGGGCAATGTGGCTCCTTGGGTGAACGGCGGCGTCCTGTTAGGAAGCGCGCATGGTGAAGACAAGCATCCTGCCCGGCGAAGCGGCGCACTTCGGGGCGATGGCGGGCGACTGGTGGGACCCCGACGGCGCTTCGGCGATGCTCCATAAGCTCAACCCGGTGCGGCTCGGTTACATCCGCGACCGGCTCAACCAGCATTGGTCAATGGACGAGTGCAGCCGCCGCCCGCTCGACGGCAAAAGCGCACTCGACGTCGGTTGTGGCGCCGGGCTGCTGGCCGAACCGCTCGCCCGGCTCGGGGCGCAAGTGACCGCGATCGACGCCGCGCCCGAACTGATCGCGGTCGCCCGCGACCATGCCGAGCGCCATGGCCTGGCAATCGACTATCGCGCCGGGGCGGTCGAGGATTTGGCCGGCCAGTTCGACCTCGTCACCTCGCTCGAGGTGATCGAGCATGTCGCCGACCCGCAGGCGTTCATCGCCGCGCTGGCCAAGCGGCTCGCGCCCGGCGGCTTGCTCATCCTGTCGACCCCCAACCGCACCCAATGGTCGAAGCTGCTGACGATCACTTTGGCCGAGGGTCTGGGGCGGATCCCCAAGGGCACGCACGATTTCGAGGCGTTCATCCCGCCCGAGACGCTCAAGCACCTGCTGGCCGACGCGGGCCTCGACTGCTGCGACATCATCGGCATCGCCTGGTCCCCGACCCGCGGGCTCCACCTGAGCGAGGATTTGCGGCTCAATTACCTGGTCGCGGCGCGCCACGCGGACGGAGCCAAATTCAACTGACCTTCTCCCGCGCCTGACGGGCGGAGACGATTTGGAACAAGGGATTGGGCAGCGGCGGCTTGACCAGCACCAGCCGGTTGCGGTCGCGGTGGGTGAACGGCGCGGGCTCGCCGTGGACGGTCAGCGTGGTTTCGGCGACGTAGCTCCACGAGCCGTCGGCGTGAAACTCGATCTCGATCCGGTAACGGTCGGTGCGGAACGCATATTCGAGGAAGGCGGTCGAGCAGATGCCATAATCGGTCTGGCCGCGCTCGGCAGTCAGTATGATGCGGTCGGAATCCGGCGCCGCCTGGCCCGAGGCGAGCACGACCTGGCCGCGCGGGATGGCGACGGTCTGCAGCACGAGTCCGGTCGCCGGCTCCCACAGCCAATAGCCGACCTGGTCGTGGAAGGTGATGTCCTCTTCGACCGTATTGATGTGGATATGGTAGCGCAGGCCGTAGAACAGCTGCGGGCCATTGGGCTGCGGGTCGATTGGGATGAACTCGATCCGCTCGATGAACTTGCGCTGCTCTGGCCCGTCGGCCTTGGGGTTGAGGTCGACCCCTTTTTCCGCCTGCCAGCTCCCGGCCAGCCGCCGCAACGGCCCGAGGTTGGCGAGCGTATCGGGATCGACGTCGGTCGGCTCGGTGAAGATGTCTTCGGGAAACAGCGGCATGGCGGGTGGATCCTGGCGAGAGTCGGTGGTCAGCCGGGCAAGGGCATCAATTGTTTCCCTTCGCCGCGCGGATGATCAGCCTGGCGATTTCCTCGGGGTGGGTGACCAGCGACAGATGGCCGGCATCGAGCGTGATCGTGTCGGCGTTCATGCGCTTGGCGAGAAACGCCTCAAAGGTGGGGTCGATGGTCCGGTCCTGCTTCGACACCGCATAATAAGCCGGCTTGGATTGCCACGCGGTGGCGGTGGTGCGCTCGGCGAACAGGCTCGCCTTGGTCGGCCCCTGGACGGCGAACAGCACCAGCGCCTCGCGGCGCGGCACGCCGTTGGCAAAGTCCGCCAGGAACGCCGGCTGCGACAGGGTCGTGGTGCCGTCGGCGGCGGTGACGATCCCGGCCCGCGCCGGGGTGTTGGGAAAGGTCGCCTGGAGTGCCAGGAAATCCTCGCCCGCGGCCGGCGCGCGCGCCGCGACATAGACCAAAGCCGATACTTTGGGATCGTCGCCGACGTCGCTGACGATGGTTCCGCTCCACGAGTGGCCGACGAGCACGGTCGGGCCGTCCTGGGCGGCGATCGCGCGCCGTGCGTCGGCGTCGGCCTCGGCCAGCGTCGACAGCGAGTTCTGGACCGCCGTCACATGCAGGCCAGCGTCCTGGAGCAACCGGATGACCTTGCTCCAGCTCGACCCGTCGGCCCAGGCGCCATGGACCAGGACGACGTTGTGCGCGGCAGTGCGCGGCGCAGCATTCGCAGCAACGGCCGGGCCTGCCAGCACGGACAGCGCGGCCAGCGCGAGTTTGAAGTTCATCGGGGAGCCCCCTTGCTGACAGTGCCCATCCAACGCTCCGAACTCGGTCGCGCGGGCGGTCTTGTCATAACAGATGACGGCGCCGAGCGCCTAGAAATCGACCTTGTCGTAATGCGCCGGCGGGACGATCACTTCCATCCGTTCGCCGAGCAACGGGCGGAAGCAGGGGCGCGACTTCATTACCGCGTACCAGTCCTTGGTCTGCTTGTGCCCGCGCCAGTCGAGCGCGCCGAGATAATCAACCACCGACAAATGCGCGGCGGCGGTGAAATCGGCCAGGCTCAGCCCCGGCCCAGCCATCCAGCGGCGGTGATCGAGCAGATAATCGACATAATCGAGGTGGCCGTTGGCGACCCGCATCGCATCGCGCAGTACGCGCGTGTCGGGGGATTCGCGGCTGACCAGCCGTTTGCGCATGCGCTCGTTCATCAGCGGCTCGACCACTTCGCGAAACAGCTTCTCGTCGAACCACTGGCCAAGCCGGCGAATTTCGGCGCGGTGGATGGCATTGCCGTGGATCATCGGCATGCGCTCGACCGTCTCCTCGAAATATTCGACGATCGGCTGGCTGCCGATGAGCGTGATGCCGGCCTCGGGATCGACCATAACCGGGGTCTCGCCCGCCGGATTGAGGTCCATGAACTCGTCGCGCCGCTCCCACGGGTTTTCGCGCACCAACTCGTGCGCGATGCCCTTTTCCGCGAGCACCAGTCGGACCTTGCGGGAAAAGGGACACAAAGGGAATTGGAACAACTGCCACATGCCGGCAGCTTTAGCGCGAGGAGCGCGGGCGTCTAGGCGGCGTTGGCACAACCGTCATGCTGAACTTGATTCAGCATCCATGACCGCTGCATTTTGGGACGATGAAACGGCAGCCTTGCGTCTACATCCTCGCTAGCCGCCGCCATGGCACACTCTACATCGGAGTGACTTCAAACATGGGCGGGAGGTTGCACCAGCATCGGGCAGGGACGGTTCGCGGGTTCACCAAACGGTACCACGTCCACCGGCTCGTCCATTTCGAGATGGCCGACTCGATGGAGACGGCAATCGCGCGGGAGAAACAGCTCAAGGCCTGGCGACGCGATTGGAAAATCGCGCTAATCGAAAGGGATAATCCGTTCTGGGAGGATCGGGCGATTGCGCTGGGATTGGCGACCGAGCCGGCTCATCCGCCGGGCAATCCTTCAACGAAAATTGTTCATGGGTCCTGACTTTCGTCAGGATGACTTAGCGCTTCGGGTAAGTCGGCGAGGGCAGGTTGGCGGTGGCTTGCTCGATCTTGCGGCCGGCGTCGGTCAGGTCCTTGATTACCGCCGGTAGCGCGGCTGAAAAAGCCTTAATGCCGGCCTGGACCGCGACCCGGCTGTCGGCCATCTGGCGATCGAGGTTGCGCTCGAAATTGGGATCCCGGGCGCGGCCGATGTCGCGGATCGTACGGATGCGGTCGGCGCGGGTTACCGGCCGGCCTTGCGCGGCGGCCTCGATTTCCCCGACCGGCAGGTTGAGGAACGCTTTGGACATCGCCTGCATCATCCCGCCGATCCGGTCGACGGTCGCCGGGTCGGTCAGCTGAGGGGGGACGGCGATGGTCTCGGGCGGTGCGGTCGGCGCGGGTGCGGCCTGCGCCACAACCGGGACAGCCATCACAACCAGCGGAAGGGCCAACAGACAGGCACGCATCGTCTTGCTCCTCGCGAAACTATCATCGCCTTGTAGATGAGGAACTTAGCACCACTTGCGATTAAGATAAATCAGCGCGTCCCGAGCCACACCAGGGCGGCCGCGCCGGCCGCGATGCGGTACCAGGCGAACGGCGCGAAGCCGTACCGGGTGATGATCGTGATAAACGCCCTGACGACCACGATCGCGACCAGGAACGAGACCAGGCTGCCGAGCCCGATATAGGCCAGCTGGTCGGTGGTGATCTCGGCCCGGTGCTTGAACAATTGCAGGGCGGTCGCTCCGGCCAGGGTCGGCACGGCGAGGAAGAAACTGAACTCGGCGGCGGTCTTGCGGTCGACCCCGAAGCTCATCGCGCCGAGGATCGTCGCGCCCGAGCGGCTGACGCCGGGGATCATCGCCAGGCACTGGACCAGGCCGATCATGACCGACTGCTTGAGCGTGACTCCCGACACGCCGCCCGATTCGGTCGGGCGAGCAAAGCGCTCGACGATCAGGATGGCGACGCCGCCGACGATCAGCGCCCAGGCAACGATCACGGCGTTGCCGAGCATTCCCTCGATCTGGTCGCCGAACGCCAGGCCGAGCACGACCGCCGGAACGAAGGCGACCGCGAGGTTGCGGACGAAGGCGAACGCGCTCGGGCTTTTGTGGAACAGGCCGACCAGGACATCGCGAAAGGTCCGCCAGTAGAGCACGACGATGGCGAGGATCGCGCCGGGCTGAATGGCGATGTTGAACAGCGCCCACTGGTCCGCGCGAAAGCCGAGCAGCTCAGTGGCGAGGATCAGATGGCCGGTCGAGGAGACTGGCAGATATTCGGTCACGCCCTCGACGATTCCGAGCAAGATGACGAGCAGGAGGATTGGCATCGGGGGTTACGAAGCCGCCGTCAGATTGATTCGGCGGCCGCGGAAGCGCGCGGCCTGGTCGAAGCGGCCAAGCCATTCGGCGGCGACCGCGGCGAGCGGGGTCGGCTTGATCCCGAACGCCTCGAGCCCGTCGGCGCCCTTGGCCGGAAGATTGTCGCTCTGCAGCATCAGCCACTGGTCGCGGGTCAGCGGCGCCCCGGGGAGGAAGCCGAAGCGCGACAGCAGCGAGCCGGCGAAATCGGGCAGGTCGATCAGATCGGGGTCCTGGCCGCTCGCATCCAGCACCGCCTGGTTGAGCTCGTGCATGGTCATGACCTGCGGACCGCCGATCTCGTAAGTCTCGCCGGCGAAGGTGCGCGGATCTAGCGTCGCCAAGGCGATCGCCTGGGCGAGGTCGCGAACATAGACCGGCTGGAAGCGCGTTGCCGGGGCGATAACCGGCAGGAACGGCAGCCACGCCAGCGAGGCGAAGCGGTTGGTCAGCTGGTCTTCGGGGCCGAACACCAGCGACGGGCGGACGATCGTCGCGGCCGGGAAAGCGGCGCGGACCGCAGCCTCGCCCTCGCCCTTGGAGCGGCCATATTCGGCCTGGGCATGGGGATCGGCGCCGATCGCCGAGATGTGGACCAGCGCGTTGGCGCCGGCTTCGCGCGCCGCCTGGGCGACATGGCCGGCGCCGCTGACATGGACCGCGTGGAAGCGGCCCTTGAGTACGCCGGGCAAATTGATCACCGCCGACGCCCCGTCGGCCGCGCGGGCGACACTGGCCGAATTGGCGATGTCGGCGCGGACAAAGCCGAGGCGGCCGACCTGGCCGAGCGTCTGGAGGAAGTGGGCGCTGCGCGGATTGCGGCTCGCGACCCGCACCCGGACGCCGCTTTTGAGCAGCAGTTCGCACACGTAGCGGCCGATGAACCCGCCGCCGCCGAATATCGTTACCAGCTGTTCCGGGCGCTCGATCATCGTCCCCGCCCTAGCTCCCCCCGCTCGTCGTTGACAAGCGGCGCGGATCACGGCTGCGATCAATAATAATCGCGCAGGGTGACCCTGGCCTCGCTGCCGTCGGTCCGCCGCAACACGACCGTGCGGCCGGCGTCGCCGCGGGTCCAGTCGGGCCGGCTGTAATAGCCCGGATCGACCGCGCGGCCATCGATCGACGCGATTTCATCGCCGGCTCTCAAGCCCGCCGCGGCGCCCGGGCCATCGGGCGAGACATAAGCCAGCTTGAGCCGGTCGCCGAGTAGTTCGGGCCGTACGCCGACCCGCTCGCGCTCGAAACCGGCGGCGCTGCCGGTATTGGCGCCGCGCTGCAGATAGAGCGCGCCGCCGCCCGAATCGATCGTCACGACGAAGCTTCTGAGCATTTCGATGCCGAGGTTGGCGCCGGTCGTCGGGAGCGAGTGCGGGTCTTCGTTCAACGCCGCCGGGACCCTGGCCATCCGCAGCCCGGCGACTTCGACACTGGGCAGCGTGACCCGGCGGGTGGTCGACATTCCGCCGACGCCGCCGCTCTGCCCCTGGGCATGGGGCAATCGGGCGAGCGCCGGCTGTCCGCTCCAATAGCTCTTGGCGAGGATGACCGTGCCGCCATTGCCAAGGTCGAGGTCGGCATCTATCGGCGGCAGCCCGGCTATGCCGATCTTGACCGTCGGCCGCAGACCGCTTTCGCCCATCGCCAGCCGGTTCGCCCGTAGCGGCGGACGGAAGCCGGCGCGGTCGGCGAACAGGATCTTGCGGCCGGGGAAATCGATGGTCACGATCCCGGCCTTGAACGCTTCGCGGCCGAGCACGACCGGGATCGGCCGGCCGATTGCGCGGGCAATGTCCGACATGTCGAAAATGAGCACGTTGAGCCTGGTCAGCTTGAGCCCGCCAACGACTAAAGTCACTCCGCTGGCGAACTGTCCCGCGATCTCGCCGGAAGCGCCACGGATCGCAATGCTGTGGCTGCCCTTGAGCCCGATCTTGTCGGCGAACGCGCGATCGATCGACGTCGCCCCGGCGCC
>JBDSGH010000020.1:0-3985 GCA_039919095.1 Sphingomicrobium sp.
GCCTTCATGACGAGGGCCGCTACCGCGTGTTCATCGACATCCTGCGGACCAAGGGCGCGTTCCCCGACGCCCGCTGCTTTGCCGGCCACAACGGGCCCAAGCCGATCACCGTGTGGTGCTCCAACGACTATCTCGGAATGGGCCAGCACGCCGCCGTGGTCGAGGCGATGGAGCACGCGCTGCACGACGTCGGCGCCGGATCAGGCGGGACCCGCAACATCGGCGGCAACACCCATTATCACGTCGACCTTGAGGCCGAGCTGGCCGATCTCCATGGCAAGCAGGCGGCGCTGCTGTTCACCTCCGGCTACGTGTCGAATGAAGCGGCGCTGTCGACGCTTGGCAAGCTGCTTCCCGGCTGCGTGATCTTCTCCGACGAGCTCAACCACGCGTCGATGATCGCCGGCATTCGCAATTCGGGCTGTGACAAGCGCGTGTTCCGCCACAACGACCTCGACCATCTCGAGCAATTGCTCGCCGCCGAGGACCCCGAGACGCCCAAGCTGATCGCGTTCGAAAGCGTTTATTCGATGGACGGCGACATCGCGCCGATCGCCAGCATCTGCGACCTCGCCGACCGCTATGGCGCGCTGACCTATCTCGACGAAGTCCATGCGGTCGGCATGTACGGCGCGCGCGGCGGCGGCATTTCGGAGCGCGACGGGATCGCCGGGCGAGTGACGCTGATCGAAGGCACGCTGGGCAAGGCGTTCGGCGTGATGGGCGGTTATATCGCGGCCGACCGCGACATCGTCGATTGCATCCGCAGCTACGCGCCGGGCTTCATCTTCACTACCTCGCTGTCGCCGGTGCTGGTCGCCGGGGCGCTGGCCAGCGTACGCCATTTGAAGCAGTCGTCGGCCGAGCGCGACGCCCAGCAGGCGATGGCGGCGATGCTCAAGGCCAAGTTCACCGCCGCCAGCCTGCCGCTGATGCCGAGCGTGACCCACATCGTGCCGCTGCTGGTCGGCTGCCCGGTCAAGGCCAAAAGGATCAGCGACATCCTACTCGCCGAATACGGGCTGTACGTCCAGCCGATCAATTATCCGACCGTCCCGCGCGGCAGCGAGCGCCTGCGCTTCACTCCGGGGCCATGCCACACAGCGGCGATGATGGATGATTTGACTCAGGCCCTGGTCGAAATTTGGGACCGGCTGGAGCTCCAGCTCGCTGCCTGACCGGAACTGCGCCTAGCGCGTTGATTTCGATGCCTTCCGCCCGCCGCCCTGCTAGATTGAGCCGCAGTCGAATCGGTCGGGGGACCCGGGTTGGGTGAAATGCCTCAGGTTTCGGGCAGATGGTGGCGGCCGCCGGCACGGCTGCGACCGATCTCCGAGCGCACCGCCGGCATCCTCCGGCTACTGTGGATCGCGCTGTTCGTGATCGCCATCGCCGCCGATCTGGGCGGCACCGCCTATGTCCTGCGCAACACCTACCAGGTGCGTCCGGTGTTCGAGCGGATCGGGCTCGATTTCCACATCCAATATGAGGGTGACGTCCAGGTCGGCACGCTGCCTGACGCGAGCGGCCGGCAACGCATCGACACCATGGCGCATATCGTCGCCATCGACGGCAAGCCGATCGCCCCGACCGCGCTGGTGGCCGACATCGTCCACCGCATCGAAGCGGCGCCGGGGCCGCGCGTGGCCGTCGACCTGCGCCAACCCGACGGCCGGCTGGTGCGGCTCGACCAGCTTCGCCAGGCTGGCGCCATTGCCCCCGACCGCGCCCGCGACCTGCGCCTGGCGATGCGGCTTGGGGTCGGCTTGATCGCCTGCGTCACGCTGCTGATGTGCGCGCTGATCCTCGCGCTGCGCCGGCCCAACGACCCGGTGGCGATGCTGTTCGCCTTCGCCTTTGCCGGGATGGCGGCGACGATCGACCCGCCTCTGCAGATGTGGATGGGGCTTGGGCTGGCGATCGTCGACGATGTTGTCGCGTCAAGCTGGTTCTACCTGCTGCTGATCGCCTTCACCGTTTTTCCCGACGGCATCTTCGCGCCGCGATCCTATCGCTGGCTGCTGATCCTCGGCATTCCGCTGGCGATTTTCCTCAGCCTCGATTCGGTCAATGAAAACCTCCAGATGCTGGTCGGCATCGGCACGCTGCTGGCCGTCCTCGGTGGCCAGCTGCGCCGCTATCGCCGGTTGCCGCGGGACATCGAGCGCCAGCAGATCAAATATGCCGCATTCGGCTTCGCCATGGGGCTGCTGATGATCACCGCGGCGATGATTATCGTCACGCTGATCCCCGAGACCGGCGATCCGATGGTGTGGGCGCGGATGACCGTGCTGGTGCTGTTCAGCCTGGGGATGGCGATCATCCCGCTCGGCCTGCTGATCGCACTGACCCGCTTCCGCTTGTGGGAAGCCGACACGGTCATCAGCCGCTCGGCCGCTTATGCAGTGGTGACGCTGTTCGTCGGCGCGATCTGGGCGGCCAGCTCGGACCTGGTCAAAATGCTCGTCGGCCAGGTGATGGGCGCGGACAGCCAGGCCAGCGCGACCGCGGTCAGCGCATTGCTCGCCGCCGGCATCTTCTCGCCCACCCAGTCGGTCGTGCTGGGCTGGACCCGGCGCCGCTTCGGCGGCCCGCTCGACCGTATCAAGGGCGCCGCCGAGCGGCTCAAGAAATGGGGCCTGACCGAAACCCCCGAGGAGATCGCCACGCGCGCCCTGTCGTTGGTCGACGAGACCATCCACCCGGCCGCGGCAGCGATCGCGATCGACACTGCGCGCGGACCGGGCCTGCTCGCCGCGGGCGGCTGCGTGTCGCTCGATGACTCGAAGCTGGTTGAGCGGCTGCCGCTCGCCGACGAAGAAAGCAGCGTCGGCGAATTGCGGCTGTCGCGCCGCTCCGACGGCAATCGCTACAATCGCAACGAGCTCGAGGCGGTGCGCGCCATCCTGCCCGCGCTGGCCGATGCGCTGCGGGTCGCGCGCAGCCGCCACTCGCGCGATTCGATGCTTCAGGAGCGGCTTGAGGAAATGGCCGCCCGGCTCGCCCAGCTCGAGGGTGGCGGAGCGGCCAAACCCGCCTGACGGCCCCCGCCCGAGGCTGGCGAATCCGCGCGCGCTGCACTAGGTGCGTCGCATGCGCATTGCACTTGCCGCCGATCATGCCGGATTTGTCCTCAAGGACGAGCTTGCGGCGTGGCTGCGCGAAGCCGGGCATGAGGTCAGCGACCTTGGCACCAACGGCCCGGAAAGCGTCGATTACCCTGAATACGGTGCCCGCTTGGCGCGCGCCGTCGGCGGCGGCGAGGCCGAACGCGGGATCGCCGTGTGCGGCTCCGGCATCGGCATTTCGATCGCGGTCAACCGTGACCCGCGCTGCCGCTGCGCGCGAGTCGACGATCCACTTTCCGCGACGCTCGCCCGCGAGCATAATGACGCCAACGTCATCGCATTCGGCGCCCGACTGATCGGCAGCGACATGGCGCGGGCTTGCGTCTCAGCCTTCCTCGGCACCCAATTCGCCAGCGGCCGCCACCAGCGGCGCGTCGACCAGCTCTCATCCCTCCTTCAGGACAGCGACTGATGGCCACCGCAGCAAACCTCAACCATGTCCAGCCCGAGGGCTTTTTCACCCGCAAGCTGGCCGACGCCGACAGCGCGGTGGCCGACGCCATCCGCGCCGAGCTGGAGCGCGAGCAAACCCAGATCGAGCTGATCGCGTCGGAGAACATCGTCAGCCGCGCGGTGCTCGAGGCGCAGGGCTCGGTGCTGACCAACAAATATGCCGAAGGCTACCCCGGCCGGCGTTACTACCAGGGATGCGGGCCGTCGGACACGGTCGAGACGCTGGCGATCGAGCGCGCCAAGCAATTGTTCGGCTGCGGCTTCGCCAACGTCCAGCCGCATTCGGGCGCGCAGGCCAATGGCGCAGTGATGATGGCGCTGTTGAAACCCGGCGACACCATCCTCGGCATGAGCCTGGCGGCCGGCGGGCATTTGACCCACGGCGCGCCGCCGGCACAGTCGGG
>JBDSGH010000021.1:0-4066 GCA_039919095.1 Sphingomicrobium sp.
TCAGCGGAGTGCCGGCGTTCGAGCCGCTCGACGGACGCTTCGCCGGCTATCGCGGCATCGCATTGCGCGAAAATGGCGGGTCGTACGACCAAATGCGGCCCGATCACTCGTTGCTGAGCGACCCCAATTCGCTGCGCGAGCTGGTCCACGAGATCAAGACGCCGTTGAACGCGATCATCGGCTTTGCCGAGATCATCGACGGCCAGCTGCTCGGCCCGGCCGACCGCCGCTACCGTTCGCGCGCGGCCGAGATCGTCGGCCAGGCGCGGCTGCTACTGTCGGCGATCGACGACCTCGACTTCGCCGCCAAGCTCCAGGCCGACCGCAATCGCCCGGGCAGCGGCACCGACCTCGCCATGCTGCTCGAACAGATCGCCGCCGGCATGCGCCAGGGCGCGTCGGCCAATGCGCCCCAGCTCGATTTGTCGATCGAGACCCGCAAGCGCCGCTGCGCATTGGAGCCGGCGCTGGCCGAGCGGCTGGTAACCCGTTTTTGCACCGCTTTGTTCGGGGCGGCGGCGGACGGCGAGAATCTGGTCGTCCACCTCGACAACCGCTCGGGTCGCTGCGCCCTGTGGGTGCGGCCGCCACCGGGGCTAGATGCCGGCGACGGCGACACCGCCGGAGCGGGCTTCGGCTTGCGGCTGGTGCGCGGGCTGGCGCGGATCGCCGGCGGCGACCTGACCGTGACGCGCGCCCGGATAAGTCTGGTGCTGCCCGAACTTTAAAGACCGCGGTCCACGTTGCTGGAGCGGATTCCTTGCACATCTGACGAGCGCCGCTATCGCTGCACGGGCGGGCGGGGCCTGTAGCTCAACGGTAGAGCCGGCCGCTCATAACGGCTAGGTTGGGGGTTCGATTCCCTCCGGGCCCACCGCTCGCGCCAGCGCAAGTGGCGAGAACATTAGAATTGGCCGCCCGCCGCTGCGCTGCTAACGGGCATCCGGTTCGGGGAGTGGCGCAGCCTGGTAGCGCATCTGCTTTGGGAGCAGAGGGTCGCAGGTTCGAATCCTGTCTCCCCGACCAAATCGTCCGATCAGTTCTTGTTGGTCGCCGTATTGGCGGCCGGCGAATCCTTGTGGTCGAGGTCGACATTGACGTCGACCGAGCCGACCTTGTTGTCGATCTTGTCGGCGGTGCGCTCGACGTCATTGCCGATGTCGCTGGCGACCGTCTTGGCCGCGCCGGCGACCGCTGCGGCGCCGTTTTCGGCGACGTCCTGATTATATTCGACGGTGACCGAATCATTGTTGCCGTCCTTGGTCACCTGGCACGCGCCGAGCAGCACGAGCGGGAGCAGCGGCGACAGTTTTAACAGAGTGCGCATGATCAATCTCCTTGCGAGGCGCTCAGCGCCGCTGGCGCCGTTGCGGATGCGGTTCGATCCCCCCCGATAGCACGGCCAGCATCGCCGTCCATGCCGCGACATTCTGGCGCAGCGCCGGCAGCTCGATCTTGTCGAGCGTGTCGTCCGGGGTGTGGTGGAGGTCGAAATAATAGGTCCCGTCCTGGCTCAGCTCGACGCCCGGCAGGCCGGCGGCGATCATCGGGCCGATATCCGAGCCATCGGCCAGATCGGTGCTGCCGGGGACGATGCCGAGCGGGGCGAGCGCGGCCTGGAGTGCCAGCGCCTCGGGCTCGCGCGCCTTGCCCAGCTTGCTGGTCACGCGCCACACCCGGTCAGCACCGAAATCGCTCTCGGCCATGGCGTAGTGCGGCTCGTGGCCGTGCCGCGCCTGGTAATCGAGCCCACCGAACAGGCCGACCTCCTCGGCCCCGAACCACACCAGGCGGATGGTCCGCAGCGGCCGGCCGCGATCCATGATGCGCTTGGCCGCGGCGGCGGTGATGGCGAGTCCGGCGCCGTCGTCGATCGCGCCGGTGCCGAGGTCCCAGCTGTCGAGATGGCCGCCGACCAGCACGACCGGCGCGCGCGGGTCGCGCCCTGGCACATCGGCGATGACATTGGCCGAGCGGCCCGGGCGAGTCTGCGACACCAGGGTCAGCCGCATCGTCACCGGCTGGCCGCGCTTTAACATCCGCTGGAGCTGCTCGGCGTCGGGCAGCGACAAGGCCCCGGCCGGGATGGCTGCGACTCCGTCGTCGAATCGCTGGACGCCGGCATGGGGATTGCGGTGATGGTCGGTGCCGATCGAGCGGACGACGATGGCCAGCGCGCCTTTCCTGCTGGCGACGGTCGGGCCCAGGCGGCGTGGGCCGCCGAAATAGCCGTAGCCGCTGCCGTCCTGGGTGCGCGGCATGGCGTGGGAGACGAACACGATCTTGCCGCGCACGGCGGCGGCGGGCGCGGCTTCGAGCTCGGCCAGAGAATTGAACCCGACCACTTGGCCGGTCACCCCCTGAGGCCCGGTCGAGGCGCTGTTGCCGAGCGCGGTGACCACCAGCCGCTGCGGGAACGGGGCGACGATCTCGGCCGCTTCGAGCCCGCGGGTCCACACCGGCAGGTCGAATTCCTCGACCCGCACGTTGGCGAAGCCGAGCGCCTTGAGCCTGGCCACCGCCCACACGCGGGCGCGAGCTTCGGCCGGCGTCCCGGCGAGGCGCGGACCGACCTCGGTCGTCAGTCCCTCGACAATGTCCCACGCGAGCTCGTCGTCGAGCGCGGCATCGCGCAGCTCGACCACGGTCGGGTCGACCACCGGCAGGTCGGGCGCGACCGGCTGTGCGGACAGTGGGGCAAGGGCGGCCGGAGCGGCGGCGAGCAGGAACGCAAACAGAAAATGTCTCATCGTCTCGCGCCTAGCCATGCGCCGTGCCGCTGTCATCACCCGCATTGCGATCCCTCCGGAACCGCTCACAGCAGGCGCATCTGCGCGCCTTCGGGCGGGCGGAACAGGTCGCTGCGCAACGCGAACCGGGCGCGGCCGAGGCGGTGCTTCTTGACCGCGATATCGAACCGCGTGCGGAGCAGGTCGGCCCAGGTCCCCTGGCCGCGCATCCGGCTGAAGAAATTGGGGTCGTTGTCGCGCCCGCCGCGGAGCGACTTGATGGTCGCCATGACCTTGGCCGCGCGGTCGGGATAATGGTCGTCGAGCCAGGCGCGGAACAGTGGCGCGACCTCGTGCGGCAGGCGCACCGGGAGATAGAAGCCGCCGACCGCATTGGCGCCGGCTGCGGCCTCGACAATCGCCTCGAGCTCATGGTCGGTGATCTGCGGCACGACCGGGGCGATCGCGACATGGCATGGCACGCCGGCCTGGTTGAGCTGGCGGATCGCCTCGATCCGCTTGCGCCCGCTCGGCGCGCGCGGCTCCATCGTCCGGCTGGTCGCCGGGTCGAGCGACGTGACCGAGATCGCGACCGAGGCGATTCCGAGATCGGCCGCCGGCTTGATCAAATCGAGGTCGCGCAACACGCGGTCGGACTTGGTCGTGATGGTGAAGGGGTGGCGGGTTTGCACCAGCACTTCGAGCACCGAGCGGGTAACCCGCCACTCCTCGTCGATCGGCTGGTAGGGATCGGTATTGGTGCCAAGCGCGATCGGGGCGCACTCATAGCCCGGCCGCGACAGCGCCGAATGGAGCAATTGCGCGGCGTTGGGCTTGACGAACAGGCGCGATTCGAAATCCACCCCGGGCGACAGGTCGTGATAGGCGTGGGTTGGCCGAGCGAAGCAATAGATGCAGCCATGCTCGCAGCCGCGATAAGGGTTGATCGAGCGGTCGAAGCCGATGTCGGGTGAGCTGTTGCGGGTGATGATCGACTTGGGGTGCTCGATCGTGACCGTCGTCCGGCGCTTAGCAACGCCGTCGAGCGCGGCGACCTGGTCGAGCCATTCGCCGTCGACCGCCCGTTCGCTCAGGTTGAAGCGGGTCGGCGTGCTGTTGCGGGTTGCACCGCGCCCGTTGGTCGACTCGACTGCCATAGGCGCAGGATAAGCAACGCCGTGAACAGATCAAGAACAAACGCAAGCCGAACGCCGCCTGTTGAGCGAATTTAGCGCGTCGCGGGGGTGGTCGCCGAAGCCTGCTGGACGAGCACGGTGTGGTTGGTCGGGAAGGCCGGGGCGCGGTGCTGGGCAAGCGCGCTCAGGGTCGGCATGTCG
>JBDSGH010000022.1:0-7407 GCA_039919095.1 Sphingomicrobium sp.
CGCCGATTACGCCAAGCGTTGCGCCGCCCGCCAGGCAGCCGACGGATGGCGGTCGCGGCGCGAGCTGGTCCGGACGAGCGTGCGGGTCGACCCGGTCCCGGGCTATGGCGCGATCGAGGATGGCGAGCATTATTTCTACGAGCCCCAAGGCGACGGTCCCGAGAAACGCGTCGGCTACGGCCGCTTCACGATCGTCTGGGTGCGCGCCGCGGACGGCTGGCGGCTGTCACGCGCGTTGAGCTTCGCCCATCGCTCGTCGGACTGACGGGCGGCGGGCCGATCAGTGTGAGCCGGGCTCTGGTTCGGCCGCGGCGGCTCCGACCACTGCTCCATTGGCCGCCTTGGCCTTGTTCGCCGCGATCGCCTTCGCCTCCGCCTCGCGCGCTTCGCGTCGGTACTTGGCGGCTTGGTAGCGCTGGTATTCGGTCGGCTCGGGCTCGGTGATAAACATGTTGGCGATCGATTCGCCCTTGGCCACCCGCGCCGCCATTTCGGCCGCGGTCAGCGCCGCGCCGACCAGATTGATCCCGGCCCCGGCGCCGATGCAGCCGGCCGCTCCAACCACCGCGCAACTGGTGTCGCGCATCCGGTCGGGCCGCCGCGGCCGCCCGCCGTTGTGCATCCCGCGACTGGCTTCGACCACGTCGGGGTCGAGCCGGTAGCCCTGCGGCCGCTGCCCGCACACCACGATCTCGCCCGGCTCGGCGTCGGCCAAGCTGAGGCAGCGGTTGACGGGTGGCGCCGGCTCGGCGGCAGCGGGCGGCGGATCGGCCGGAGCCGCAGCGGCCGGCGCTGCGCCAGCGACATCGGCGAGCAGTGCGATCGCAACGAGCAGTGCGGGCGGCATGGGCTTACCCTGTCCGGAGCGAGGTTGCCGGGCAATGAACATCGCCGGCCGGCCGCAATGGCTCAGTCCTTGTGTCCGTCATCGTCGAAGCTCTTGATCGGCTTGAGCACGCCGAACTTTTCCTTGAGCGGCGCGTGGCCGAGCGGCGGCCAGTCGACCGACCGCTCGGCGCAATCGGTTTCGGGCAGTCGGTCGAGCAGGTCGCGGACCAGCGTCAGCCGGCCGCGCCGCTGGTCGTTGAAATCGATCAGGGTCCACGGCGCGTGACGGCTGTGGGTCGCCTTGAGCATCGCTTCGCGGGCCGCAGTGTAATCGCGGTAATGGGCCCGCGCCGCCTGATCGATCGGCGACAGCTTCCATCGCTTGAGTGGGTCGGAGGCGCGCTCGGCGAACCGCTCCTCCTGCTTGTCCTGGTCACAGGTGAGCCAATATTTGAACAACAGGATGCCGTCGTCGACCAACATCTTTTCGAACTCGGGGACGCTCTCGAGGAACGCTTCGACCTGCTCCCGAGTGGCGAAGCCCATGACTTTTTCGACCCCGGCGCGATTGTACCAGCTGCGATCGAACAGGGCGATCTGCCCCTTGCCCGGCAAATGTTCGACAAAGCGCTGGAAATACCAGTGGCCGGCCTCCTCCTCGCTCGGCTTGCCGAGGGCGACGACGCGGCACTGGCGCGGGTTGATCTTGGCCGCGACTGCAGCGATCGCGCCGCCCTTACCGGCGGTGTCGCGGCCTTCAAACAGCACGACCATGCGCTGGCCGGTGGCGGCGACCCAGCGCGCCATTTCGACCAGTTCGGCCTGCATCGGCTCGAGCAATGCCTCGTAACGCTTGCGCTTCATCCGGCTCATCGTCGTGCCTCCTCGGGGCGGCATAGCGGCTGACAGGCTGCAGGGACATGGCTGCCGGTCGTTCAAGAGCTCCGCTTTATCCCCGGCCGGTCAGCACCACGGCCGGCGGCCGCCGGCGTAGGGCCGCGCGAGGCCTTCATCGACCAAAGTGTCGCCGACGCTGCGACCGTCGACCAGCACGATCCTCAACTTGCGTCCGTAGCGGTCAATATCGCGGTCGATCGCTTGAAGGCTGACCGCCCCGCCGTTGAGCAACTCGCGCAGCCGCCGGGTGGCGCGATTGCCCAGCGCCTCCTCAGCCGCGCAGCGCGGCCCGTGAGTCTCGGGGGCGTCGATATCGGCCACGCGGATTTTCTGTCCGCCGAGCCACAGCGTGTCGCCGTCGACCACGCAATTGGTCCCGCCGCCAGTGTAGCAAGTGCCGAAGTTGGCGCGAATGGACGTGGTTGCTGCATCGGCCGGCAAGGCCCCGATCCAGCCCGAGCCAGAGACCGCACCGGCCAGCGCCGCGCCGACCCACAGCGGGACAAACCCGACCCAGCGGCGGGACAGGCGTCCGCCGTCATCTTGCGACCATCGTTTTTTACGCACCGAGCATACTCACCATACCGAGGAGGGAATGGTGACCCAAACCACTGCGCGCCGCAACTGCCGGAGCGGTTCAGCGGATCAAAACGGAACCGATTATGCCGATTCGGGGCGGCAAATCGGAGGCGCATCACTCAACTCGACTCACTCCTGACTCGATTCGTCGCATGCGGTGAATCGATTTAATGCGAATGGCGTTGCGGCGATATGGCATCAAGCCCCAAATTTCCGACCGGTTCGGTTATTCGAGGAGCCTGGTACCTGCCCGAGCGGCAGCAGCTCGACCTGCTGTTTATCAGTGGGCGCCGCTACATTTATTCGAACGTGCCGATGGCCGTTGCGAGCGGTTTTGCAGCAGCTGAATCGAAAGGCCGGTTCTACAATTCCGAAATCCGCAACTGCTTCCCGTGCCGCGAAGTGGAACGCGCCGATTATGTGGAGCGCAAGGCAGCCTGAGCCGCTGACGCAATCACGCCAGCAGCCATGACCAGATCCATTCCGGGCAGCGCAATCCAATCTTAACCGGTCGGGCGCACACTCCGCGCATGATCCCAATCCGTCACAGTTCGCTGTTCAAGAGCCGCTGGGTCGCCCTGCTGTGGGCGGCCGGCATCATCTGGTTCGCGGTCGACTTCGCCGGGCCCGACCAGGGCGCCAGCAACAATTCCACCGCCACCGTTCAGGATGTGACCGGCGCCACCGTCAGCAAGGACGACCTCAAGCAGTTCGCCGATTTCGCCGGCGCGACCAAGTAAGGGGGCCGGTCAGAGGCCCTGGCCGTCCTTCTCTTCCTCGAACGTCACCGCGACATCGGCGTTGGCGGAAAGCCGCACGACGTCGCCTTCGACATCGGCAACCAGTCCGCGCGAAATATAATGGTGGTGGCCTTCGTGGCCGCCGAAGCCGCTGTCCTTCTTGGTCAGCTTGATCCGGTCGCCATCGATGTGGTCGACCGTTCCAACCGGCACGCCGTCGGCGCCGATCACGCTCATATGCTCACGAATATCGTCAAAGCCGCTCATCGCTCTCTCCTTCAGTTGGGTTGAAACGCGCACAACAGGTTTAAGGATGCGTCAGCCGGCGGGGCGGAAATCGATTTGGGCGATGTGCCACCGCAGCTGCTTGGCGGTTGCGCCGTCGACGCCGTTGACCCGCCGCAGCGTAGCCGTCCCCGAGCGATTGAAGGTGCCGCCGCTTTTCAGCCGCCCGTAGAGCACGAACGGCACCGTGACGTAGATCGATCCAGCCGCGCCTTCGGTGCCGCCGGGCTTGCCGACCTGGGCGTGGATCTCGGAATAATCAGCGAATTGGTTGGCGAACTGCTTTTCAGTGAGGCCGCTGTCCCCCCACAGCGCCCGCGCCTCGGCAAAGCGACGCTCCTCGATCAGCGCTCCATAGTGCTGCATCACCTGGCCCGCGGCCTCGGCGCTCTTGGGGTCGATCGGACCCTGGGGCTCCTCCAGCGGGGTCTTGTCGTCGGGCAGCCCGCCCGGCGTGCCGGGGGCCGGCGGAGTCAGCGGCGCAGCTGCGTTGCCAGCCGGCGGCAGGGTCACGGCAGGTTCGTTGGCGACCGCGTCGGTGGCGGTGTTGGCGAGGTTGGTATCGGCGGGGCGAGCACATGCGCTGAGCAGCGCGACGGCGGCCATGGCCAGGGTTCGATGGTTCATTCGGCCTCCCTAGCGCGGAACCGGCGGGGGCGGAACCGCTCACTCTTCGGATCGTTCGTTTCGCTGCAACAACAGCTCAACTGAGCGTAAACAGGGAGAATTTTCATGTCCGACAACGATCGCGATCGCGAGACGGTCGATCGTACGACGATCGTCGAGACTGGTGGCGGCGGCGGCGGCGGAGTGCTGGCCGTGGTGCTGCTGATCATCGTCGTGCTGGTGCTGTTGTTCATGTTCCGCGACCAGCTCGGTTTCGGCGCCAACAAGACCGAAGTGAAGATTCCGGACAAGATCGAAGTTAACGTCAACTGACGCCGATCGAATGGGTGGCGGATCCGCCCCGATCCGCCCCTTCGGCGCGCGGGAGCGAGTCTTGTGTGCAAACGGGCATGGCTCCATCGGGGCCATGCCCGTTTGAACTTGTGCGCGGCAGGCTTTAACGAACCGGCGATGCAAGCAAACGCGACGCGCTATCTGACGGGCTTCGGCGGCCATTTCGAAACCGAGGCGGTTGACGGTGCTCTTCCGATTGGGCGCAACAGCCCGCAACGGCCGGCCTTCGGGCTGTACACCGAGCAATTGTCGGGCAGCGCCTTCACCGCGGCGCGCCACGACAACCGCCGCAGCTGGCTCTACCGCATGCGCCCGACCGCCGATCATAGGCCGTTCGAGCGCTATCATGGCGCGGGCCTGTTCGAGGCGGCGGCGAGCGACGGCCCGCTGGCGCCCAACCGGCTGCGCTGGGATCCGCCATCTGACCTGCGCGGCGATGACGACTTCGTCGATGGCCTGGCGGCGATGCTGCGCGCCGGCCAACCCGACCAGCTCGAAGGCGTCAGCGTTTACGTCTACCGCTCTTCGCGCAGCATGGACCGGCGGGTGATGGTCGATGCCGACGGCGAACTGCTGATCATTCCGCAGCACGGCACGATCGAATTGCAGACCGAGCTTGGACGGCTTGAGGTTTCGCCCGGATCGATCGGACTGGTGCCGCGCGGGGTGAAGTTCCGGGTGGTGCTGCGCGACGGGGAAGCGCGCGGCTATGTCGCCGAGAATTACGGAACGCCGTTCCGCCTGCCCGAGCTCGGCCCGATCGGCGCCAACGGCCTCGCCAGCGCGCGCGACTTCGAAATTCCGGTGGCCTGGTTCGAGGATCGCGACGAGCAGGTCGAAGTGGTCCAGAAATACCTTGGCCAATTATGGATCACGACCCTCGACCATTCGCCGCTCGATGTCGTTGCGTGGCACGGCAATTATGCCCCGTGCCGCTATGACTTGAGCCGTTTCAACGCGATCGGCACGGTCAGCTTCGACCACCCCGACCCGTCGATCTTCACCGTCCTGACCAGCCCCAGCACCGTCCCCGGGCGGGCCAATGCCGACTTCGTGATCTTCCCGCCGCGGTGGATGGTGGCCGAGGACACGTTCCGCCCGCCGTGGTTCCACCGCAACGTGATGAGCGAAGCGATGGGGCTGATTGCCGGCGCCTATGACGCCAAGGCCGAGGGCTTCGCGCCGGGCGGTCTCAGCCTCCATAATCTGATGAGTGGTCACGGGCCCGACCTCGACAGCTGGCGCAAGGCGTCGGCGGCCGACTTGAAGCCGGCCAAGATCGACGGCGCGCTGGCGTTCATGGTCGAAACCTGCTGGCCGTATCGCCCGACCCAACATGCGCTCGAGCACGCCCAGCCCGACTACGACCAGGCGTGGGCCGGTTTCCCCAAGGCGAAGCTGCCGTGACCGGCCTCGACGAAACCCACGATCCGGCGCGGACCAGCTGGGTCGACGGAGCCGCGCCGGGTAGCGATTTCCCGCTGCAAAATTTGCCGCTGGGAATTTTCTCGGACGGCCGCGGACAGCGCCGCCCGGGGGTCGCGATCGGCGACTTCATCCTCGACCTCGCCGGCGCGTCCGACTTGCTTGACGAGGCGTGGCGCGAGGATTTGGCGCAGCCGGTGCTCAACGCCTGGCTGGCACGTGGGGCCGACGATCATCGGGCGCTGCGCCAGCGGCTGTCCGAAATGCTCGGCGACGAGCGCTATCGCGATGACATTGAAATGCATTTGATCGGTCACAGCGAGGTCAGGATGCACCTGCCGTGCCTGATCGGCGACTACAGCGATTTCTACGTCGGGATCCACCACGCGACCAACGTCGGCAAGCAGTTCCGGCCCGACAATCCGTTGCTGCCCAACTATAAATATCTGCCGATCGGCTATCATGGGCGGGCGAGCTCGGTGCGCGCTTCGGGTGAGCCGGTGGTCCGGCCCAACGGCCAGCGCAAACCGCCCGACGCCGACGCTCCGGACTATGGCCCAAGCCGCCGGCTCGATTACGAGCTCGAGCTGGGACTGTGGGTCGGCCGCGGCAACGAGCTTGGCCAGCCGATCGCGATCGCCGAGGCCGGGCGGCACATCGCCGGCTATTGCCTGCTCAACGACTGGTCGGCGCGCGACATCCAGGCGTGGGAATATCAGCCGCTCGGCCCGTTCCTGGCCAAGAATTTCCACACCAGCGTCTCGCCGTGGGTGGTCACCGCCGAGGCCCTCGCTCCATTTCGCAAGCCAATGCCGCCGCGGCCGACGGGCGATCCCGCGCCCCTTCCCTACCTCAACGACCCCGAGGCCGCGACCGGCGGCGCGCTCGATATCCAGCTCGAGGTGACCCTGTCGAGCCAGGCAATGCGCGATGCCGGGGTCGCGCCGGTTCGGCTGTCCCATGGCAGCGCGGCGGCGGCGATGTACTGGAGCGACGCCCAGATCATCACCCATCATGCGTCAAACGGCTGCAACCTTCAGCCCGGCGATCTGATCGGCACCGGCACCTTGTCGACCGACAGCGACCAGGGGCTTGGATCGCTGATCGAGATCAGCCGCGGCGGCAAGCAGCCGATTGCGCTTCCAAGCGGCGAGACGCGCAGTTTCCTCGAGGACGGCGATGAGGTCATCCTCAAGGCATGGTGCGAGCGCGACGGCGCGGTGCGGATCGGATTTGGCGAATGCGTTGCGCGGGTCCTGCCGGCGCCGGCAATCTAGAGCAGCCCGAGATTCTCACCCAGCTGGCGGGTCGCGGCATAGAGCAAGTCGAGGTTAGGGGTCGCGATCCCGGCGCGGGTGGCGATTTCGCGCGGCGCGCCGAGCAGGGCCTCAAGCTCGATCGGACGCCCGGCCTCGACGTCCTGCAACATCGACGTCTTGAACGCTCCCAAACGGGCGGTGACCTTCATCCGGTCGCGGCCGCTTTCGGTAATCGGGCAGCCGATCGCCGCACCGATTTCGGCCAGCTCGGCCATCGCGTCCAGCATCAGGACCCGCAGCGCCGGGTCGGCCAGCAGACGGTCGGCGGTCGAGCGGGTCAGCGCCGACAGCGGGTTGATGGTCGCATTGCCCCACAATTTGTACCAAATCGCGCGCCGCACATTGTCGCTCGCCTCGACCGTGATCCCGGCCCG
>JBDSGH010000023.1:0-8607 GCA_039919095.1 Sphingomicrobium sp.
GCGACAACACCTGCAACGACAAGCTGATGCGCTCGATCGGCGGGCCTTCCGCAGTGCGCGCCATGATCGACCAGAAGGGCCTCGGCGCGATCCGGTTCTACGACGGCGAGCGGGCGCTGCAGAGCAAGATCGCGGGCCTGATCTGGTCGCAGAGCTATTCGGTCGGCAATGCCTTTTCGGCGGCGCGCAACGCGCTGCCTTACGCGCTGCGCAAGTCGTCGTTCGACCGCTATGTCGAGGACCCCTATGACGGCGCCGCGCCAAGCGCGATCGTCAACGCCCTGTCGCGACTCAAGCGTGGCGAATTGCTGTCGCCGGCGTCGACCGCCCGATTGCTGTCGATCATGGGCAATACCAAGACCGGCAAGAACCGGCTCAAGGGCGGGCTCAAGCCGGGCTGGACGTTGAGCCACAAGACCGGGACCGGCCAGACCCTGGGTCCGGTCCAGGCCGGCTATAATGACATCGGCGTGATCACCGCGCCCGACGGCCGGAGTTACGCAATCGCAGTGATGATCAAACGCACCTCGACCCCGCTGTCGACCCGCATGACGCTGATGAACAATGTCGTTCGGGCGGTCATCACCCAGCATGAGATGACCTACGGCTCCGCCTACACGCTGTGATGTGGCCGCGGCGCGGCTGCGGTCGACCGCCGGAGTCCGGCGTGTGCCGAGCCCGCGGCTCGAGCTGTTCATCGTCCGCCGCTTCCTCGATCCGGCGCTGTGCGCCGAGCTGATCGCGCGGATCGACGCCCGCCGGCGGCCGTCTCAGATCGCCGACGACATCGGCGTTGCGCAATTCCGCACCAGCGAGACCTGCGATCTCGACTGGAACGACCCACTGGTGGCCGCGGTCGACCGCAAGATCGCCGACCTCCTCGGCCTGCCGCTCAAGGTCAGCGAGCCATTGCAGGGCCAGCGCTATGCGCCGGGGCAGGAGTTCAAGCCCCACACCGACACGTTCGAGCCAAACGGGGCGGCTTATTACGAGCATTGCGCCGACACCGGCCAGCGGACCTGGACCGCGATGATCTATTTGAACCAGCCGCAAGATGGCGGCGCGACCCGCTTCAAGACGATCGGCAAGACCGTCCAGCCGGAAACCGGCAAGCTCCTGGCGTGGAATAATCTGTTGCCCGATGGCGCCCCCAACCCGGCCACGCTGCACCACGGGATGAAGGTCCGCCAGGGCACCAAATATGTGCTGACCAAATGGTTTCGCGAACGCAGCGCGGCTTAGTCGGAAGACGGCGGTCGTGCAGCGGCGGGATTGGCGAGGCGGCTGGCCTCATCGTCGTCCGGCTGGAACGGGTCGAGCAGGCTTGCAACCGCTTCGCGAACGCCCTCCCGATAGCGCGTCGAGCGATCGTTCTGCTCGTCGTAGTCGCTCCGGAATCGATCGAGCTGGAAGGCCTTTTCGCGAACGATCGCGAGCGCGCTTTCATCAGCATTGTACGCGTTATGAAGCAGCATTCGGACGGCCCCGCGGAGCGCGGTAATCTCCGCCTGCAAATCGATTAACCGGTTGGCGGTGTCATCGTCCATCGCGCTACAATATCGAAAAATTTACGCTCCGCCAGCCAGCTATTTGCATTCGCGTTTGCGGCTAGAGAATCTTGATGATGATCAGTGAGACATTGTCCGGAGCACCGCGGGCCATGACCGTTTCGAGCAATCTGTCGGCCGCATGAGTCGGCGTTCCGCGCGCCAGTTCAGCAGCCAGCTCATGGTCGCGCACGACTCGCGTCAAACCGTCGCTCGCCAATAGAAAGAGATCGCCGGGCCGGGCATCGCCGCTGACCACCTCGACCTCGATCGTCGGTGAAGCGCCGACCGCGCGGGTGATCAGATTGGCATTCTCGTGGGTGTCGGCGTCTTCCGCCTTGAGCATTCCGGCGTCGACCAGGTTTTGAACCAGGCTGTGGTCGCGCGAAATGCGCGTGATTGCGCCGCCGCGCAGGCAATAAGCGCGACTGTCGCCCAGCCAGAAGCAGCGGTAGGAACCGTTGGCCATCGCCAGGCCAACCACGGTCGTGCCGATGGTCGACTTGCGCTCGCCGTCATCCGATCGGGCGAGGTTGATCAGCTCGCTGTTGACCTGCTGGAGCGATTCGACCGTTCTGGCAGCAAGCTCATCAAGTTCGCCGGCGACCGGCAGGCAGCGCAGCGCATCGGTCACCATCGTGCTTGCGATTTCGCCGGCGTCATGGCCGCCCATGCCGTCGGCCACGGCCCATAATGCACGGTCCGAACCGACGAAGATCGAGTCCTCGTTGATCTTGCGCTGAAGGCCAACATGGGTCCGGCTGACGCATTCGAACTGCATTGCGTTTCAACTGTCTCCCAGAGTCGCACTAGCAATCGCATTAGCTTCATGCGATTTCTAATTTTATAATAGGCTGCATGGGGCCCGGCGATGAACAAAGCCTATAGCAACAAAGCACTTCCGGCTGGAACGGTCCTGCGCGAATGGCGGCTCGAAGAGGTGCTCGGGGTCGGCGGCTTCGGTATCGTCTACAAGGCGCGCGGGATCTATTTCGACGAGCTGGTCGCGATCAAGGAGTATTTCCCGAGTGCGATAAGCGAGCGCGATTCAGACGCGACCGTGGTGCCGATCGATTCGGACGCCGAGGAGGTCCACGCGCTCGGCCTCAAGAAGTTCGTCGAGGAAGCCAAGCTGCTGTGGAATCTTTCCACACCGACTCGCCACCCCAACATCGTCAGCGTCCGCAGCCTGTTCGAGATTCACGGCACGGCCTACATCGTAATGGATTTCGAAGACGGCATTTCGCTGTCGAAGATGCTCAAGCAGGGCCGCCGCTTCAACGAGCGCAGCCTGTGGAACATTCTTCGCCCGATCGCCGAGGGGCTAGAGAGGGCGCATCGCGTCGGCGTGCTTCATCGCGATATCAAGCCGCCCAATATCCTGATCAATGAGGAAAACTTGCCGGTGCTGATCGATTTCGGATCGGCCCGGTTTGCAGCGGCCGAAGCGACCAGCACCACGGTCACATTCCACACGCCGCCGTACGCGGCGATCGAACAATATGTGAAAACCTATCCGCAGGGTCCGTGGACCGACATCTATGCGCTCGGAGTCGTGATGTACGAGTGCGTCACCGGCGAAAAGCCGCCCGAAGTGCTCGAGCGACTCCACGCCGGCCTGGGGCAGCCGCTGGCCGGTGCCAAATGGCCCGGTTACAGCAAGAAGTTCCTCGCCTCGATCGACGCGGCGATGGTTGTGAAGCCGGATGAACGGCCGCAGTCGATCGGCGACTGGCTCGCCATGTTCGGCAAGGGCGCAGAGGTCGCCGACAGCACGGACGCTGCGGACGAGGCGACCAGATTCTACGCTGGCCAGGTCGAAACTCCGACCATCGTGCCGGTTCCGGCCACTCCGAACCTGGATCCCAAAACTCCGCTCGAGACCAGCGTTCCGGCCGATCCCAAAGAGGCGAGCTTCAAGCGGGCTGGCCAGGAAACCGCTGCGTCCAAGAAACTGGCTGCGGCGGAGGCGGCCGGCAAGGCGAAGGCGGAGGCCGCGGCCGACGCCGAACCTGCGCCCGCGGTGCCGTCGCGCGGCAAGGAAGCTGCGCTGGCCGCGGCGGCGGTTGCCGCCACGCCGGCATCGGCCAAACCGGACAAGGTCGACGCGACGACCGGCGAAAAGGCCAAGCCGCGCACGGCCGTCATGGCCGGGATAGCGGTCGCGGTGCTGGCTGCCGGGGTGGGCGCATACGCGCTGCGTGGCGGCGGCCCCGAACCGGCATCAATCGAATCGTCGGGCGCGCCGACCGGCGACGATTCCGCGGCCATTGCGACCGCGCTCGGGACATCGGACATGGCGGTCAACGGCAATGCCACGTCCAACGCGGCCGAAATCGCGCCGGTGGCGGCAGCGGAGCTTCCAGTCGACGACCAGGCCGCGGAGCTGAAAGCGCTGCGCAGCGAACATGCCAAGACGGCGGCGGCCGAAGCCAAGCTCGCCGCGCTGCGCAAGGCCGCAGCCAAGAGCGCGGCGGCAGCTGCGGGCCCCAAGGCTCCAAACGCGGCGACGGCCAAGGCCGAGGCGGCCGAGAAAGCCGCGTCGTCGGCCGCAAAAAGCGCCGGCGTTTCGTCCGCCAAGCTTTCGCAGTTGAATTCCACCGTCGACGAAGGCCGCTCGATGGCCAAGCGTGCAATGCGCTCGTCCAACCGGGCGAATGCGCAGCTGGCAAAGAATTACGACCAGTATCTCAAGACGCTCAAAAGCTCGATCCGCGGCGTCCAGACCGAAAAAGAAGCCGACACCATGCTCAAGCAGGCGAACCAGACCAAGGCCTATATCCAGTTTCTGCTCAAGCAGGAGTAAGCGCTGGAGGTCAGGCGCGCCCGCCGCTGTGTGCGGCATTCGCAAGGACGCCAGCGCTCGCGACCGCCGGCGCCGGGTCGAGCCTCAAGGCGCCGTACAGCAGCCGGTTGTAGAGGTCGGGATCATGCACCGAGCGGCCGAATGGTCGAATTGCCTCGCCATCGATCAGCGCCCGCATCTGGACCTTGTCCGAGCCGCGGTCGATGTCGATGTGCAGCACCGGGACCGAGCTTTGCAGTGCAAGCTCGACCACGTGCGCGGTTCCGCCACGGCCCCGGCCGCGCTCCCCGTCCCAGATTGCGACCAATACGTCCGCCGTCCGCACCAGCGATTCGCCGACCCGTACATAGGCGCCTTCAAGGTCGGACCGATGGCCGGGTAAGGCGACGATCTCGTCGGCCGCGGCGAGCGCCTGCTCGAAACTTTCGAGTTCCTCCCCGCGAGCAAAATCATTCGAATAGTTGCTCGCTTCGAACGGTAGCAGCGCGCGCACGCCATAGCCGCTCGAGCGGGCGCACAGCGCTGCAATCTGGTCGGCCCCTGACGCCAGTCCGGTGTGGAGCAGAAGGCGCGCTTCGGTCGCGCTGCAGAACAGCGGCTCGGCCAGTTGAATCCTGAGCACCGCGGCGCGCAATTGGCGCAGCACCGAATAGATCACCGGCCGCAACGTCCGGACGAGCGGCGCGGTCAGGGCGCCGGCGCGATGGCCGGTGACGCCGACATTGACGACGATCGGTTTGGGAGTTTCGGGTGCAGCCACGGTCTGCGGTCCCTGCAGCGCCTGGTTCAGGACGTGGCCGCGAGACGCCCTGCCGGCAGATCAGGTTGGGCGCCGGCCTGGCCCATTCCGCTCCGCCGCTCCGCTTCGGTGCGGTCGTGGATCGCGTGCGTCAGTGCTACTTTTCCGACCAGAAGGACCGACCCGACCGGGAGCACGGTTGCGCGGCGGATGCGCACGCCGTCGACCGACGTGCCGTTGGTCGAATTCAAATCGGTTACCAGCAGCTCGTCGTTGGCGATCCCGACGATGCAATGCTCGCGCGAAACACTTTTGTGCGGGATGACCGCGTCGGCCGGCGGAGTGCGCCCGATCTTCGTCCCGGCAGGACTGACGATGACCAATTGCCCGGCCAGATCCCCGTCCTTGATTTCAAGACAATGGACTTCGCTCGGCGACGGAGCGGCCGCTGGCGCTGGCGCCGGCGCTGGTGGCGGAACGGCGCGCAACTCGCTCGGGGCGGGCGAGCGAACCGGCGGATCGCGCGGTGCGCGGTTGGCGAAGATCACCTCGTCGCTGCCCGGGCGGAGCGTTTGCGGACCGGCCTGGCGACGGCTCGGAAGGTCTTCGAAATTGGTTGCGGCGGCCGGCTTTGGGCGGACGGGCGATTGGCCCTGCTGCTCGCTGCTATTCTCCATCAGCCGATTGAGGTCGGACACGAAGTCGCGCCAGCGCGGATCGGTGATGTCGCCCTTCCAGTCGGCCAGCTCGGCGGCGTGGGTCAGCTCGAAAATGATCGGCCGGTCGCACGCCTCGATGATCGCCGGGGCGAGCTTGTTGCGGCGGTCCGCCAGAGTCGCCTCGGCGCGAACCCAGCGCGACGCGACCGACGCCGGCGACCACAGCACGATCACCGCCTTGGCGTCTCGCAGATTGCGTTCGATCACCTCGTCAAAGGTTTCGCCGGAACGCAGCGACGCGTCCCACCAGACCGTGAAGCCTTCTTCGACCAGGCATTCAGCGAACACGCGCGCAGTCGCGCGGTCGTGCCGAGCATAGGACAAAAAGACATCGAATCCGGACACGCGGCCCCCGCTCATGTCGCCAAATCACAGCATCAAAGGCGCCGGGTCACTCCAATATGGGCGCGCAGACGGGCACGCGACTCACGCCCGGCTAGGGTTAACTTCTGTTAAATGGCCGAAAAAGTCGAGATTTTATTACGGATGCGATGCGCGCCGCGAGGCTTGAAGCGGCGGTTTACGTGCCTTTTTGGGGCAGTTTGACGGTGCGACCAATGGTTCGTCCCGTTCGGCGCTCCGCTTGATCCTTGGCATGGTTCAGAGCAGACGCTCGGTGAGCGGAGAATATGTGAGCCAGGTTTTTCTCAGTTACGCGCGGGAAAATGCCGACGCGGCCAAGGTTCTCGCCGAGGCGATCGGCGACGCCGGGCACGACGTGTGGTGGGACCGGCACCTGCACGGCGGCTCCCGGTTCACGCTGGAGATCGACCGCGCGCTGAAAGATGCCGATGTGGTCGTCGTCTTGTGGTCGGACGCATCGGTCCAATCGGTCTGGGTCCAGGACGAAGCCGCCGAAGGGCGCGACAGCGGCCGCCTCGTTCCGGTCAGCCTGGGCGAGACCAAGCCGCCGCTTGGCTTCCGCCAGTTCCAGACGATCGGCCTCGGTCCATCGAGCGGCGACGTGCGCCCGCACGCGATCGACAAGTTGATCGAGGCCATCAGCCGCACCTCCGGCGCGAAGGCCCCGGCTGCGGAGGATCCGCCGCCAAGCGCCCGACGTCGCGCCAAGGTGTCGATCTGCGTGCTGCCGTTCGTCAACATGAGCCGCGAGCCGGAGCAGGAATATTTCAGCGATGGCATTACCGAGGACATCATTACCGATCTGTCCAAGGTCTCGGCGCTGTCGGTGGTCGCGCGCAACACCGCGTTCACGTTCAAGGGCAAGGCGCTCGACCTCACGGAGGTCGCCAAGACGCTTGGCGTCACCCACATTCTCGAAGGCAGCGTCCGCAAGGCCGCTAATCGAGTGCGGATTACCGCGCAGCTGATCGACGGCATCGAGGGGGACCATCTGTGGGCCGAACGCTATGATCGCGACCTGACCGACATCTTCGAGATGCAGGATGAGATTTCGAATGCCATCGTCAGCGTGCTCAAGGTCAAGCTGCTGCCCGAAGAGAAAAAGGCGATCGAGGAGCGCGGCACAACCAATGTCGACGCCTACAACCTCTATCTGATGGCGCGCCAGCAGTGGGTCAGCGGCGGCTTCAGCGACCCGCGGCGCCACGCGATGATCATCCGGCTGTGCCGCGAAGCGACGTCGCTCGATCCGAATTACGCCCAGGCCTGGGCATTGATGTCGCTGGCGCAGGCGCTGCTGCGATTTTGGCACGGCCGCGAGGAAGATGCGCTGCCGGCGGCGGAACGGGCGATCGCGCTCGATCCCAAGCTGCCCGAAGGGCATTGCGTCAAGGCGCGATATCTGGAGGAGGCGGGCCGCACGCAAGAGGCCGAGCGGCAGATGCTGATCGCGCTCGAACAGGCGCCCGAATCATGGGAAGCGAACCGCGAGGTGGCCTGTTTCCTCTACCGTCAGGGGCGCATTCGCGAAGGCATTCCTTTTTTCGAAAAGGCCGCGGCGCTGATGGACAGCGACACCTCCAGCGCAGCGATGCTGACCAGTTCGTACAAGGCCGTGGGAAATCGGGAAAAGCTGCGCGAAGCCGCGGCGCTGTGCGTCAAGCGGGCGGAACGGGCGATCGCCCAGGATGGGCACAGCGCGGTCGAGCTCGCCTGGGGCAGCGGCGCGCTGGCCGACCTGGGCGAGGTCGAGCGCGCCCGCGACTGGGTTCGCCGCGCGCTGCTGATCGACCCGGAAAACCTGTCGATGCGGTACAATCTGGCCTGCGCGCTGGCGATGGACCTCAGCGACAGCGATTCTGCGATTGCGACGCTTGGGCCCTATTTCGAGGGCATCGAGAGCAAGGCTCAGATCCGTCACCTCGAGGCCGACCCGGATTTCGACGTGATCCGGCACGACCCGCGATTCGCGACGATGCTGGCCGAAGCGAAGCAGCGGCTGGGTTTCGAAGCTTCGAATTAGACGCCCGGATCGCGCCAGTTGAAGGCTGTGGAGCGGGCGAAGGGATTCGAACCCTCGACCCCAACCTTGGCAAGTGTTCCGATAGTAGTCTCACGCGAGCTAACTAGGTATCATTGCACTCGCCGTAGTGTCTCATCCGATATCAGCAGGATTCACCAAGACGCAAGCCCCTGTTACCCGAGATGTTACCCGGTTTCATCATGAGGTTGTGTTCGCAGAATAAATTTTGGCGACACCATGAACCGCAGTGGAGCACCATGGTACCGCTTGAGATTGTGCTAGGACATGGCCGCATCTTTCGTCCTATTGCTACGAACTTCCTGATTAGGTTACCACGCGGGGCCGTCGTCCAGGATCTGCTGTTTCCAATGCCACAACACCGCTTCACCGACCGCTGGCTACAGTCACCT
>JBDSGH010000024.1:0-4676 GCA_039919095.1 Sphingomicrobium sp.
TCGATCGGCCGCTACGGGCCCTATCTTTTGCATGACGGCAAATATGCCCGGCTGGCGTCAACCGCCGAGGTGTTCGAAACCGGCATGAACGCTGCGGTCGCCAAGCTCGCCGATGCCGCCGCGGGCGGTGGCAAGCGCGGGGCCTCGCGTGAGCCGCTGGCATTGCTCGGGACGCACCCGACCAGCGGCAAGGAAATCAAGCTGCTCGAGGGCCGCTACGGTCCCTATGTCAGCGACGGCACGGTCCATGCGACGCTGCCCAAGAGCACCGATCCCAAGTCGGTGACTCACGAGCAGGCGGTCGAATGGCTTGATGCCAAAGCGGCCAAGGGCCCCGCGAAAAAGGGGATCCGCGGGGCCCGCCGCCGAAAAGCCTGACGGCTATTCGGCGATGTAGCGCCAGGACGCTTGGGGCGTCGCCCGGTGCCACACTGTGAAGAACGGAATATTCGCCGATTGCCCGGGCGGCGGCGGCGCGACCGGGTGAATGAAGCCCCAGGTCACCCCGAGATCGCCGCTCGACGCGACCAGCGCCCCTTGGTCGGCTGCCCAGGTCACCGGGCTCTTGGGATCAGGCGGCATGCCCCCGGCGATTGCCTGGTTGCCGAATGTGAAGTCGGCGTTTTGGCCCATGTTCATCGCATCGACCGATCCGAATTCGGCGAATGCCGGCCCCAGCCCGACCTGCTGCGCCCGATCCGAAAACGCCTGTTCGGTCGCCGCTAGGACGGCCCGATGGGTTTCAATCACCTGCGGGTCGACGACTTCCGCAACCAGCCGCGGCGGCAAGACCGCCGGCCGAAGCGCGGTCGCGACCTCGCCGGGACCACTCACTGCGCGCTTGTAGGCCGCGACCCTCCAGCCAATTGCGCGCTTGACCCAATAAGCGAGATATTTCGCTCGGCGATCGGGCTCGCCGTCCTCGCGGATGGTCATGAAGCCATAAGTGACGCCGTGCATGCCATCGGCCGCAATGCCGGCGCCGACCGGCGCCCAGACTGCCTTGGCGACGGTGTTGGTTGGGTTGGCGCTGAGCGCAGCGGCCGCCGCCGGCTTGCCGGTCGCAAAGGCGCCGCTCGGCAAGGGCATGATCACCGCATCGTCGAACATCGCCGGCAGCGTGTTGGCGAGCGGTCGATCGGCGGCCCGCGCCGCGAAATCGCGATCCGCCGCAAGCAATTCATCCGCAACCGCCTGCGGGCTGGCTAGCGCGCTCGCTTCCTCGGCAGGCCCGACCGTCGCGCACGAGGCAAGGGCGGGCGCCGCCACTGCAATCCAAACCGCCGCCAATCGCATGGACATCCCCAAGCCCGTTTGTCCCTTCAAGAAGTAGGGGCAGGCGGGCCGGGGGACCATTCACGCTCGACGGCAAGGGTCCGCTTATCGTTCGCGGATGGAAGCCAATCGCGGGCTTTGGGCGATGAAGCTAAGGCAGCGGCCGGTCGGCGGCGTCGGCGAAGTAGAATCGGTTCTCCGATTCCGCCGACAGGATCACCGCCGTCTTGGTATCCCCGAAGTGGGTGAATTCTTCGAGCAAATTCTTGAGCGCGGCATTGTCCGCGACCCGCACGAACAGCATTAGCAGGGTCGGCCCGGTCACCCGGTAGCTGCATTCCACCGACGGATGACGGCTGACCGCGGTGACCGCTGCGAAGTCGTCATTGCTGCGCGGCTGGAACTCGATGATGGCGGCGATCGGAAGGCCAATCCGGGCAGGATCGATGTCGACCGTGAAGCCGCGGATCACCCCGATGTCGCGCAGCCGCGCAATCCGCTCCGCAACCGTCGGCGCCGACAGCGCGGTCAGCCGCGCGATCTCGGAATTGGGACGGCGCCCGTCGGCTTCGAGCAATGCCAGGATCTCGCGATCCTTGCCGTCGAGGTCATGCAGTCGCCGCATCTCGTCCCCCACACGTTCGGCAGTTGCCGTCCTTCGGCAGCGTGATCGCTCGCCAGCTTAGCGCAACCGCGTCCAGCACAAAGAGTTTTCCTGCGGCATCCTCGCCGATCCCGAGGATTGCCCGGAGCGCCACCAGCGCGGCCAGGTTTCCGGCCGCTCCCGTGAGTGCGCCAAGTACCCCCAACTCCGCACAATTGTCGCAATCGTCGGCATCGAATGCGTCGCCGACGAAGCAGCGGTAACAGGGCTGGTCGGCCTGCCAGCCGCGCAGCAGCGCGACCTGGCCCTGGAACTGCGCGGCGGCGGCCGAGAGCAACGGGATTCGCAGCGAAACGCAGGCCGCGTTGACCGCCAGCCGGGTCGCGAAATTGTCGCTTCCGTCGAGCACCAGATCGTGTTCGCCAAGCAGCGCGACGGCATTGTCATCGTCAATTCGACGCTCGACCGGACTGATTTCGACATTGGCATTGAGCTGGCGCACGAATTGGGCCGCCGCCGCCGCCTTGGCCTTGCCCGCCTGGTCCTCGCGAAAGATCAGCTGGCGGTGGAGGTTGGATAGCTCGATCACATCGTCGTCGATGATCGTCAGCCGGCCGATGCCCGCTCCGGCCAGCGCCGGCAGTGCCGCGCTGCCGATCGCTCCGGCGCCGATCACCGCGACGCTCGCCAGCTTGAGCTTGCGCTGTCCCGGCCCGCCTATCTGGGGCAGGACGATGTGCCGGGCGTAGCGCTCGAGTTCGGCGTCGCTCAGCTCGGTCATTCAGTCAGCGTCCCGTGCTGCCGAAGCCGCCGCTGCCGCGGGTCGTGCCGCTCAGTTGCGCAACCTCCTCGAAGGTCGCGTGGAGCACCGGCGCCGGGACCAGCTGTGCGATGCGCTCGCCGCGGGTGACCGCGAAATCCTCGCTGCCGAGATTGGCGAGGATCACCTTGAGCTCGCCGCGATAATCACTGTCGATCGTGCCCGGCGTGTTGAGGCAGGTCACGCCATGCTTGAGCGCGAGGCCCGAGCGCGGCCGCACCTGGACTTCATAGCCGGGCGGGATTTCGAGCGCGAAGCCGGTCGCCACGGCGCGCCGCTCGCCCGGCGCCAGGACCAAATCCTCCGCCGCGACGACATCGAGCCCGGCCGCGCCGTCGGTGGCGTAGGCGGGCGCTGGCAGGCCCTCGCCATGGGCCAGGCGGGTCAGTTTGATGGTGATCATGCAAGCTCCCTGGCGATCCGCTCGACCAATTGCTCGGCGACGCGCTGTTTCGATCCCTCGGGCCAATCCTCGACCCCGGCGGCAGTGACCAGATGGACCCGGTTGTGCGTGCCGCCCATGACGTCTCCGGAAACATCGTTGGCGACGATCCAGTCGGCCCGCTTGGCGCTGCGCTTGGCGATCGCATTGGCGACCACATCGTCGGTCTCGGCGGCAAAACCGATTAGCAGCCTGGGCCGGTTCGGGCTCGTCCCAAGCTCGGCCAGGATGTCGCGGGTTGGTGTGAAATTGAGGCTCAGCCGGCCGCTGGACTTCTTGAGCTTGCGTTGGGACGGCTCGACCCGCCAGTCGGCCACCGCGGCGACCATGATCGCGGCATCGCACGGCAAAGCGCGCATCACCGCGTCGGCCATCTCCTCGGCGGTTTCGACATCAATCCGCTCGACCCCGGCCGGGGTCGCAATAGCCACCGGGCCGGCGACCAGCGTGACTCGTCCGCCGGCGTGCGCGGCGGCGGCGGCGATCGCGAAGCCCTGCCGGCCGGACGAGCGATTGGCGATCACCCGCACCGGATCGATCGGCTCGTGGGTCGGACCGGCGGTAACGAGGATGTGCTTGCCGGCGAGCGTCACTTGGCGGTCAGGAAGGACTGCGCGGTCAGCCAGTCGACGATCGCCGCCGGCTCGGGCAGTCGCCCCGGGCCGAATTCGCCGCACGCCATTTCGCCTTCGTCGGGGGCGATCACCTTGACCCCGTCGGCCTCCAATTGCGCGAGGTTGCGTTGGGTCGCGGCGTGCTGCCACATGCGCACGTTCATCGCCGGTGCGACCACCACCGGCTTGTCGGTCGCAAGCAGCAAGGTCGTCGCCAAATCGTCGGCGATGCCCGCCGCCATCTTGGCCAGCAAATCGGCGGTGGCCGGGCACACCAGCACCACGTCAGCGGCGCGGCTCAGCTCAATATGGCCCATCTCGACTTCGTCCTTGAGGTCCCACAGGCTGGTGTAGACCGGACTCCGGGCGAGCGCGCCCAACGCCATCGGCGTGACGAAATGCTCGCCGCTTTTGGTCAGCACGGGAGTGACCGAATGGCCGGCCTTGGCGAGCAAGCGGATCAGCTCGAGGCTCTTGTAGGCCGCAATGCCGCCACCGACGATCAGCAAGATGCGTGTCATGGGGCAGCATCTGCCTTGCGCGGCGCGCCAAGTCGACTCCCTTGACCTGCCGCGCTCGTGCTCCGACTTAGTGAACCATGACCAACATCACCGATTTCCACGCTCACCTTTATTATGACCCAGCCGAGGTCGATCGGGCCAAGGCGGTCGCGGCCGAAGCCCAGGCGCGGTTTGGCGTGCGGGTCGGTCATTTCCATCTGCGCCCGGTTGGCCCGCACCCGCGCGGCAGCTGCCAGCTGACGGTGCCGACCGAGCGCTTCGGCGATTTCGCGCAATGGGCGGTGCTCGCCCGCGACGGCCTGACCATCTTCGCCCACGCCAGCACCGGCGACGACCGCGCCGACCACCACGACCATGTCATCTGGTTCGGCCCAAGCGAGCCGCTCAACCTGGCGATGTT
>JBDSGH010000025.1:0-2676 GCA_039919095.1 Sphingomicrobium sp.
ATCCTGATCAAGGACCCCGAGCTGATCCGCTACCTCCAGGCCCTGATTGGCCGGGTCGGCGGTCCGGCCGCCAGGGACATGCGGATCTATTTGGCGCGGATCCCCGAATTCAATGCGGTGATGTTCCCGACCGGCTTTGCGGTGGTCTTTTCGGGCCTGCTGCTGCGAATGCGCAACGAGGCCCAGCTGGCCGGCGTGATCGCCCACGAATCGGGCCACTTCCTGCGCCGCCACATGATCCGCTCGTGGCGCGACATGCGGCGCAAATCCGACTTGTTCGCGATCGGCTCGATGGCGGTGGGAGTGGCCGGGGCAGGAGCCGGGGTTTACACCGGCGACATCACCCAACTGGCCCAGCTCGGCACCATCCTCTCGCTGTTCCGCTACAGCCGGACGCTTGAGGCGGAAGCGGACGCGATGGGGGTCCGGCTGCTCGCTGAGAACGGCTACCCGCCGATCGAGATGGCCAACACCTGGGAGCAATTGATCGGCGAGCAGGACGCCAGCGCGCTGCACCGGCGCAAGCGGCGCGACCGCGGTCATTCTTTGTTCGCGACCCACCCGGCACCGGAGGAGCGCATGGCCGACCTCAAGCTCTCGGCGGCCGAAGCGACCATTCCTGGCCGGGCCTACGACCAGCACCGCGCGCGCTACCTCCAGGCGATCGCGCCGGTGCGCCAGATGCTGCTCGACGACCAGGTTAAGCTCAACGACCCGGGCGCAAGCGAATATCTCATCCAGACTTTGGCGCGCGACGGCTGGAACGGCCTGCTGCGGTTTTACGAGGCCGAGGTCTGGCGCCTGCGCAACCGCAAGGGCGACGATCTCCGCGCGGCCCAGGGCTATGCGGTCGCGGTCGCTTACCCGGACGCGCCGCCTGAGGCGTGGCGCTGGCACGGCCTGTCGTTGATGAAGGCCGGGCGCCAGGCCGAAGCCCGGGCCGCGCTGTCGCGCTACCTCGCGCTGCAGCCCACTGCCGCCGACGCACCGTTCATCCGCCAGATGATTGGCTAGGAGCTTGAAGCCGATGATGCGCATGCCACAGCTGACCCTGGCCGCCCTCGCGCTGGCGCTGTCCGGCTGCTCGTCGCTGGGCGGCGCGGGCGAAGGCTTCGGAAGCCCGTTCTATTCGCTCGTCCGGGTGCGCGAAACACGGGTCGGCGACGGCTCGCTGGCGGTCACTCCGCCGCGGCCGTGGAACAAGACCCGCACCCTGTGGCTGTTCGACGATGTCCGCTGGGTCGAGGACTGGACCCTCAACGGCCCGCTGCTCGACGGGGTGAGCTTCGTGTCGGGCCTGCCCAACGGCAAATATCTCATTCGCCAGCGGCGGACCGAGGATCGCCAGGTGCCCAAATTCACCTCGGACATGACCGCGCCCGAGATTACCGCGATGCTCGAAAGCCTCTACCGGGTGCGCGGCGGCGCGGTCGATTTCAGGACGACATCGCTCCAGCCGCGGCCGTTCCTCGGCGCCAACGGCTTCCAGTTCGACTTCGAGCATCTCGATTCGGACGAGCTGTGGCGGCGCGGGCGAGCGGTCGGCGCAGTGATCGACGGGCGGCTCTACCTGATCCTGTTCGACGCCACGCGATCGCATTATTTCGGCAATGCGATCGGTGACTTCGAAGTGTTGGCCGGCTCGGCCCGCCGCCGCTAGGTCAAGTACAGCCGCCGATAGGTCAGGCCACCGGCGCTCCGCCGGTCGGGCCGCCGACCGGTGAAATTGGGGTCGGCGACGGATCGGTCGCGGGCTGGGCCGGCGACGGCACATCGATATCCGGGGTGGTCGGCGGATTTTCGTTGGGCGCTTCGCTCGGCTGTCCCGGCGGCGACGGCTGGCCGGGCATCGGCGGTTCGGGGGTCTCGTCGGGAAAGGGCGGTAATTGTTGCATGGCAATGTCTCCTCACCGTCCGAACGCCCGGCCGCTGCTGCGGTTGCTCGTCTCCGCCATGCTTGCTCCGCCGCCTATCCTTGCTATAGGCCGCGCACCCTCAAACGGGTCCGCGCGCGCGTGGCGGAATTGGTAGACGCCCTTGGTTTAGGTCCAAGTGTCGCAAGACGTGGGGGTTCGAGTCCCTCCGCGCGCACCATTTCTGCCGTTCGTGGGCTCAATCGTTTCAATAGGACTGCACACTGACCATGAAAACCGTCGAGACGGAAAACCAGGGCCTCAAGCGGGCCTTCATGCTGACCATCGCCGCCAAGGATATCGAGGCGCGCGTCGACCAGGAGGTGCGCCGGATCGCGCCACAAGTGCGCATGCCGGGCTTCCGCCCGGGCAAGGTGCCGCCCAACCTGATTCGCAAGATGCACGGGGATTCGCTCCAGCAGGACGCGCTCAACGGCGCCGTCCAGGACAGCGTCCAGCAGCTGCTGCAGGAGCAGAAACTGCGTCCCGCGCTTCAGCCCCAGGTCGAGCTCGACGAACGCTACGAACCGGGCAAGGACGCCGAGGTCAAGGTCAGCTTGGAAGCGCTGCCCGACCTGCCGGCGCCGCAGATCGACGGCCTGACGCTCGAGCGGCTGACGGTCGACGTCGACGATGGCGCGGTCGACGAAGCGCTCGGCAAGCTTGCTCGGGAGAACAAGAACTGGACCGACGCCGCCAAGAAACACGCCGCCGAAATCGGTGACCTGGTGGTGATCGACTTCGCCGGCAGCGTCGCCGGCGT